>JBOHRZ010000320.1:0-3664 GCA_050732975.1 Gemmatimonadales bacterium | reverse complement strand
AGGTGATGGCGCCGGGACTCTTTCTCGGCCCCGGCATGGTGGAACGCTTCCGGCAGGAAGCCGTCACGGTCGCCAACCTGAGTCATCCCAACATCATCACCATTCACTCCGTCCGTCAGGTCGAGGACCTTCACTTCCTGGTGATGAAATTCATCGAAGGACGATCGCTCGACGCGGTGCTCCGCTCCGGAGCGACGCTATCGATCGGCGCCATCCGTGCGATCCTCCATCATGTGGGCAACGGGTTGGCCTACGCCCATCGGCGCGGCGTGATTCATCGCGACATCAAGCCGGGCAACATCCTGCTCGACGCCGACGGCAACGCCATCGTCACCGACTTCGGCATCGCCAAGCTCGCGGAGCAGACGGGCTACACCCAGACCGGTGCGATGATCGGCACCCCGCCATACATGAGTCCCGAACAGTGCCAGAGCGGGCCGCTCACCTGGTCGTCCGACCTTTATTCATTGGGAATCGTCGCGTTCGAGCTGCTCACCGGCGATGTGCCGTTCAGCGGCACCGTGTTCGAAGTCATGCGCGGGCATAGCGCCGAGCCGCCCCCGTCGATTCGCGAACGCCGGGCCGATTGCCCACCCGAACTTGAAGCCGCCGTGCAGCGGATGCTGGCCAAGTCTCCCGACGACCGGTTCGATACCATGGCCGCAGCACTCGACGCGTTGGGCGCCGCACCGCTGGCGCAACGTGACCCGGTCCGGACCGAGATCGAGCGCCTGGCCATCCCGGATCCGGCGGTGCGCGCCGCATCGGCGATCGGACCGGTGGTCAGCCCCGTGCCCCGGATCGGACCACGCGTCGGCCGCTTGACGATCCTCAATCATCCGGATGTCGTCGCCGCGGGCGAGCAATTCGAACTGCGCGCCACGGTACGCAGTGATACCGGGGCGACGCTTCCCGGTCGCGTGGTCACGTGGACCTCGAGCGACGATACCGTCGCCGCGGTCTCTGCCAGCGGCGCGGTGACCGCCCGAGCCCCCGGACGGGTCAACATTACCGCGACCTGCGAAGGCGTCCTCGCCTCGCTGCCAATCACCGTGCTGCCGGCGGGCGCCGCCGGCTCGAAGTCGGCGCGCCGCAACCGTGCAGCCCTGTTCGTGGCGGCGGCCCTCGCGGTGGTCGTGGTCGGCGCCGGCGGATACATGATCTGGCGCGCCGGCCGGCCGGCACCGTCGCCGCTCGCGGCGGGAACGCCCGCTGGTAATGCCGATTCCACCGCGTCGTTGGCATCGGCCGAACCGCCACCTCCGCCTCCGACGCCTGCACCTGTGGTGTCGGCCCCGGCTCGCGGCGCACCGCCCGATGCTGTGACGCACGATGCGAACCGGTCGCCTTCAGCACGGCAACACGCGGTGGACACCGTTGCGCGGGGATCCGACGCGCCGCCGCCGGCATCCGCAACGACGGTTCCACCACCGCCCCCTCCGCCTTCATCCATCCCGCAGGCGACGAGTCCGGTCGTCGCGGCTCCGGTACCAATTGCGCCACCTGCCGCGCCGCCCGTCGTGTCGGCCGCCGCGGTCACCCGGGCCGTCGACAGCGTCGTGCGCAACTATGTCGCGGCGATCCGGGCGCGCAGCATTGACCAGATGCGCCAGTTGTATCCCTTCCTCGCCGCCGATCGGGCCGCGGAATGGCAGTCGCAATTCAACCTGGTCGGGCACGGTGGCGTCGAGCAGTTGCAGGTGACGCTCGCGGGCAATCCGGCAATCACGCCCGCAGCCAACGGACAATCCGCAAACGCCAGGTTCACGGTCAAGCTGCTCCTGAAGTTGAGCAGCGGCTCGGACCAATCCAGCACCGTGAACTTCAACGCGGCGCTGCGGCGGGACGGCGACCAGTGGCACATCGAGGCGCTGGACCAACGCGCGGCACCCTGACGCGAATCCGGGCGATGACGCCGCGGACTCAGAAGATGTATTCCGCTCCCAACGTCCAGGATACTGATGGCTGGAGCCCGCCGCGGAGTACCGGGATAAGGACGTTGGTGACCAGCGTCATTCCCCCCGGTGCCGCATACTTGAAGCCCAAGCTCGACAGCATCTCGTTGTCGCGGCGGCTGGGGATATTGCTGGGGGTGATCGTTCGCGGCCGGATATAGGTGCCGTCGGAATCCGTGACGGTGGTTTCGATCACCACCGGCTGGGCCTGCGCCAGCTTGTTGGGACCCACCTGCCATTCGCTGATCAGGTCCGCCGCGAACGTGACCCGGTCGCCGATCAGGTTGTCGAATCCCGCGGTGGCCAGCAGGGCGTTGCTCAGCGTCGCCGTCGAGCGACCCCAGTACCCCAGATTGAGATGCGGCGAAAAGGTCCCGTATCGTGCCGATCCGATCGCCAGGGCCCGGAATGACGTGCTGCCGGTGCCCAGGAAGTTGTCGGCATCGCCCGACGGCAGGCGTACATCTCCGACCACCGCCAGCGACGACCGCCCGTGATTGGCGATCACAGCCTTCACGCGAGCCGCCACGTCACCGATTCCGCTCGCCGATCCGCTGCTCGCCGCGGTGGCGTTCAACGACGGATCCGCAGTGCTGCCGAAGTAATGTGGCGTGTTGGCGCCAAAAGGCATCAGCTGCGCGAAACTGGTGCCGCTCATCGAGAGATGCACCACCGGGACCGACACACTCAGGTCCAGGTTGCGAATCACACCCCAGGTAGCAAAGGCCGTGGCTTGTGTGAACTGCACGGCGACGGCGGTGGCAACCTCGATGACATCATTCTCGAATGCCGGGCCCTGACCCAGCGGAGCAGAGGTTGTCCGGGCGTGAGTGAACGTGAATCGCAGATCGTTGAGCGGCACGCCTCGCAGCGACTGAAAACTGTAGCTGCTGAAGTTGGCTCCCACGAGGACCCGCCCCTTGCCGATGGTCTGGGCCCGTTCCGCGAAGATCGGCCCGGCCGAGGTGCGCGTCTGCACGAACAGTCCCGACGCGGACGTGCCGAACGTCGTGCTGCTCGACGCCGAACTGAGCGGCACGTCCGAAGCGCTGGTGCCGATCGCGTTGGCGAGAAACTCGATCATGTTTCCCTGGACGGAGTCTGCCGACGCAATGAAATGCCCTGCGTGTGCGGCGTTGTTGGCACCGACCAGACAGAGCGGTTCGGCGCACCCAGGGGTGAACTCGAACAGCATCTTGACCCGATCCCGCATCGTCTGGGCAGCGAGCGGCAGTGCCAGGAGGAGCAGGAGCGACGCCACGGCACATGCCGGGCGCCCGCAGGAGGCCCGCCGCATCGGGGCCAGTGTGGCCTGAGTCATATCGTCCCGTTGGTGGAAGATCGTGATTCAGTAATAACGTCGGTGCGAGTCCGCAAGGTGACGCGAGGTGGTACGTGCCTTGCACGATGGGGTCCCCGCCTGACGGTTGCGCCCAATACCTGTCGCACATCGCCACCCCGGGCGAGGGATCGCGAGGAACGGCAATGATTGATGCATTCAAGGCGGTCCTCAAGCAGGCCGTCGCCCTAAAGTCGTCCGATGTCCATGTCTGCGCCGGTGGGCCGTTCAGGCTCCGCATCCGCGGCGAACTCCTCGCCGTCGAAGGCGCGCCGTCGCTGTCGCCCGCCGACACCACGGCGATCGCGGCGGAGATCGCCGCCGCCGCACGGAAGGCAACCCCGGCGGCATTGCCGGAGTACCTGCGGAC
>JBOHRZ010000319.1:0-3666 GCA_050732975.1 Gemmatimonadales bacterium | reverse complement strand
CCATGCGGACCACGTTTCTTTACGCCGCCAACGCCCGACTCAAGGCGGCGGGACAGCAGCCGATCGCCTGGCCGCGGTGACCGCAGCCGGAATCGATTTCGTTAGGATTGGAGGATGACGAACCACGTTCTGATCGTGAGCCGCGTGCGGTGGGCCTGATCTTCGCCGCAATGCTCAGCGCCGTTGCCGGCAGTCCGCCGGCGTCGGTTCCATTCCACGTCGGGGAGACGCTGGAGTACAGCGGCAGTTATCATCTCCTTTTCCCGATCAGCATCGGCCACGCGGCGACCCTTTCGGTGGCCGCCATCGACACGGTGCGCGGGCGGCCCTGCTGGAAGTTCTCGTTCGTCACTGATGTTTCGGTGCCGCTGTTCCACAATCACAGCGAGCTGACGTCGTGGACGACTACCGACGGCTTCGTCTCGCTGCGCTTCGTGCACCTGGTTGACGAGTCCCACTATTCCCGCCACGACGACTACCGGATCTATCCGGATTCCGGCATGTGGCGCAACCGGCGGGACAACTCGACACACGATACCCCTTCGGCTCCCCTCGATGATATCGCATTCATCTACTACCTGCGACTGCCCACCACGCCGCTGCAGCTGGGCAGGAATTATCGTCTCGATCGATATTATCGAGCCGACCGCAACCCGGTCATCATCAATGTCGTGGGACGCGAAGCCTGTGATCTTCCCGATGACGCCCGATCCACCTGCCGGGTGCTCAACCCCGTGGTCGATGATCCACCGCACGGCATGTTCATGGCCAGGGAAAATGCCCGGCTCTGGATCACCGACGACGGACGCCGCCTGCCGGTCCGCATCAAGTCGGGTCACGTGACCCTGACGCTCTCGAAGATCTCCGGCTGACCCACCGGGCTCCTCCGGCGTCCAACCATTTGTCGCGCGATCGTCGCCGGTGAGTGGGAGGATGCTCGATGGATACCGAGACCCGGTTTCTGCTGGTCTTCGTTGTCGCAACCGCGGTGGCGATCATCGCCCGGCGTGTCCGGGTGCCGTACACCGTGGCCCTGGTCCTCGCGGGGCTGGTGCTGGGCGCCCTGCACCTCTTCGAACCGCCCCACCTCACCAAGCAACTCCTGTTCGCCGTCTTCCTTCCCGGCCTGCTGTTCGAGGCAGCGTTCCATGTCAACTTCCGGGACTTCTGGCGCGACCGATTGGCCATTGCCGCGCTGGCCGTTCCCGGCGTCGCGGCGGCGATCGCGTTGACCGCGGTAATCCTGGAGCACCTGCTCCAGGCGCTCGACCTCGGCACCGGATTCGGATGGCATCATGCCGTAGTGTTCGGCGCCATCATCGCTGCCACCGACCCCATCGCGGTGGTGAGCGTCCTCAAGAGTCTTGGCGCCCCCAGGCGCCTCTCGATGCTGCTCGAAGGCGAAAGCCTCCTCAACGACGGCACCGCCATCGTGTTCTTCGCCCTGGTCCTCGACAAGGTGTCCGGATGGGACATTACTCCCGCCGCGCTGACGCTGGAATTCGTGCGCGTCGTTGGCGGCGGGCTTGCCGTCGGCGTACTGATCTGGCTCGCGATCGCCCAGATCATCCGCCAGATCGACGATGCCATGATCGAGATTACGCTGACCACGCTCGCCGCCTACGGCTCATTCCTCGCAGCGACCCAGTTCGGCTTCTCCGGCGTCATTGCCACCGTCGCGGCCGGAATGGTCTGCGGCAATTATGCCGCCCGCTCGATGTCTCCCTCGACGCATATCGCGGCCGATACGTTCTGGGAATACCTCGCGTTCGCGCTCAACTCCTTCGTCTTCCTGCTGGTCGGCATGCGGGTGCATGTTGCCCAGCTGGTCCACTCCTGGGCGATGATCCTCGCCGCGTATGGCGCCGTGACGCTGGCACGCGCCGGTGTGGTCTTCGCCGTCACCGGGCTCAATCGCGCCGAACGCGCGCGCAACTGGCCGCTGTCGTGGAGCGCCGTGCTGACCTGGGGCGGACTGCGCGGCGGAGTGTGCATGGTGCTGGCCCTCGGCCTGCCGCTGGACCTGACACAACGCGATGTCATCATCACCGCCACATTCGGCGTCGTCGTGCTCTCGATCCTGCTCCAGGGACTCACCATGGGCCCGCTACTGCGTCACCTCGGTCTGATCGGCGCGCCCGAAGAACGACGCGCCTATCAACTCAAGCAAGCCGAACTCCGGATGACCCAGGCGGCGCTCAGCGAAATCGAACGCCTTGAACGCCACCGTTCTGCCACGCCGAAGGTGCTCAAGGAGCTTCGCCACGAATACGAAGAGCGCGCCGAGGACGTCGCCGCCGCCGTCGAGGAACTGCAGGCGAAACAACAGGATCTCGTGGCCGAGGAGGCGACGCGCGCCCGGCGTCAGGTTCTGCTGGCGCAGAAAGACGAAATCCTCGCCGACTACCATCGCGGCACCCTGACCGCCGAGGCGTACAGCAAGCTCCTCGCCGAAATCGACGCCCGGCTCGCCGACCTCGACGGAGGGCAGACGCCCCGACCCGGACGCGTCGAGGCGGACGACCACACCCGACCCGCGGCCGGCGACGCCGGGGCCGATCACGCCGAGAGACGATAGCCGGCGCCGAGAATCAAGCCGTACAGGACGTGCGCGATCATGGTAAAGACCGGGGTGCGCCGGCCGTAATTGAGTCCCAGGAATCCCGGCGGTTCGAGCCCGGTGGTCGGCTCCGGCCCGGAATGCTCGGTCGCCATTCGCGGATGGACGAACGGCATCAGCGGCAGGATCATCATCAGCATCACGGCGCCCTGTACCGCGCCGAACGCAGCGCCCAGCCACCATGTCGCACGGTGCAGATCCTGGAAGATCACGCCGTATAACAGCGCGATCGCCCATCCATTGATGAAGTGCACCGCGAAGCCGATCGGCACGGCGCGATCATAACTCGGCGTGAACATGGTGCCCACGATGAAGGGAATGCTCATCCGCGACCACCCCAGACCGCGGCTGCCCTCCATGACGGTGGACAGGATCAGCGTTGCGACGAAACCCCACAGGAGAATGCTGGGCAGGTTCATAGTTGCTTCGAAGTGAGGGTTTCGGGCGTCGCCGCTTCCGGCCGCGGATGAGTCCCGCGGGCGCGCGCGAGCTGCAAGGCCGCATCGATGAGCCCGACATGGGTGAACGCCTGGGGAAAGTTTCCCAGCAGCGCGCTGGTCGCCGGATCGATTTCCTCGGCGAAAAGCCCGAGGTCGTTGGCGTAGGTCAGCAGCTGTTCGAAGAGCGTCGCGGCGCGCTCATGGTCGCCAGCGTTGGCCAGATATGACACGGCCCAGAATGAGCAGATGCCGAAGGCGCCTTCGCCGCGCGGCAGTCCATCCGGCTCACAGTACCGGTACAGGAGCGGCCCCGCGCCCAGCTCCTCGACCACCCGCCGATAGGTGCCTCGCATCGCGTCCGACGCGGCGTCGTCGAAGCCGAACCGCGACAGCAGCAGCAGGCTTGCGTCCACCGTGTCGCCGTCCAGCGCGGCCAGGTAACTCGATCGGGTGCGGTCGAAACCGCGAGTTTCGATCGCCGCGCGGATCTCCGCCTGCTGTCGGCGATAGCGGTCGACCGGCAGCTTCACGTGCCCGGCGTCGTTCAGCCGGCACAGCCGGTCCAACGCTACCCAGCACATCACTTTCGAATAGGTGTTCTGCCGG
>JBOHRZ010000318.1:0-3667 GCA_050732975.1 Gemmatimonadales bacterium | reverse complement strand
GCTCCGGACTATCCGGAATCCATATGGCGATGGTCTCGCTCAGCACCGGCCGGCAAACGCCCTTCGATCTCATCGGTGCATACCCTCTTGGCGTGGTCGACGGCCAGCTTGTCTATGTGACCGAGGTGGGCGCGATGATGATCGCGCCGTTCGACGTCGCCGCGAAGCGGGTGACCGGTCCGCCGCAGCAGGTGCTCACCGGACTGATGACCGGTTCGTCCGGCACGGCTCAAACGGCGGCGCTCTCAGCTAACGGGACCCTGGCATACGTGGTCGGGAGCGCGGGCAGCATGCTCGTCCTGTCAGACTTGCAGGGACACTTCACCACCGTTGAACCGGGTGTGCGGGACTACGGATACCCTCGCTATTCACCGGATGGGAAGCGCATCGCCTACTCGGTGACCTCGGGCGGACGCACCGATGTCTGGATCTACGATCTGGCGTCCCGCACGCCGACCCGGGTGACGACGGCTGGACTCGTGAACGAGCGGCCCGAATGGACGCCGGACGGAACGCACGTCATGTTCCGCAGCGACGAGGGAACGGTGCGATCGAACATCTGGTGGGCGCCGGCTGACCTGAGTGCGCCGCCCTCACATCTCTTCGGCACACCGCGTACCTACCTCTTCGAAGCCGTGATGACGCCGGACGCCAAGCGGTTGATCTATCAGGTCGACACCATGGGCGCGGACGTCTGGTACCGCTCCCTCACCGGCGACACCACGCCCAAGCCGATCGCCACCACGAAGGCCATAGAGAACATGGCGCGCGTTTCCCCCGACGGTCATTGGGTGGCCTATTCCACCGACGAATCGGGACCGTACCAGGTGGTGGTGCAGCCGTTTCCGGGTCCCGGCCCGCGGGTGCAGGTCTCCGTGACGGGCGGCACCGAGCCGGTCTGGTCCCCCGATGGGCACCGCCTCTTCTATCGGGGCAACCGGAAGATGATGGTGGCGGACCTCAGCACCACGAACGGTCTTGCGGTCACCTCGCGTACCGCGCTCTTCGATGATGCTTTCGAGCCCGCGCCGGCGCCACACGCCAACTACGACGTCGCGCCCGACGGCAAGCACCTGCTGATGCTCAAGAGCAACAACACGCCGCAGCTGATGATGGTGTACCACTGGGGCGAGGAGCTCAGGACGCGGCTGACCGCGCCACAATTGCATTAGGAATTGCCGCCGCGCTACTCCGCGCGGAGCGCCTCCACGGGATCGGTCCGCAGCGCGCGCCACGCTGGCACCAGACACGCCGCCACCGCGATCACTACCAATGTCAGCGACACAGCCGCCAGGACCAGCGGATCATGTGGCGATGTGTCGTAGAGCAGCGACGCGATCAGCCGTCCGCCCGCCAATGCCAGCAGAACGCCGATCACCACGCCGATGATCACGATCCGCACGCCTTCGCCGACCACCAGCCGCAACACAATGGAGGCGCCCGCACCGAGCGCCATACGGACGCCGATTTCGTGGGTACGCTGTGAGAAGGTGTAGGAGATGGTGCTGTAGATGCCGACCATGGCAACCAGCAGGGCCAGCAAGCCGGCGGCGGAGAAAAGGGTCGCCCCGGTACGCCACGGCTGCAGCTGCCGATCCAGGTAATCCGACATGACCCGGACCTGCGGCTCCGCCCAACCGGCGAACTCATCCGCCAGCCGGCGACGCACCGCGGCCGCCACTTGTTCTCCATGGCCCGGAGCAGCGCGAATCGCGACCACCCCCGCCGCGCCGAACCCGGTATCCGCGAGCGGGACATAGAACTGCATCGCCCGATCCGGCTCGATGATCCTGTCCTCATGCGTGTCCGCAACCACGCCGATCACCGTGCTGCAGCCACTGCTCGGCTTGTCGAGCATCAGGCATCTGCCCAAAGGGCTCGCGCCGGGCCAGTAGGTCCGCGCCATCGTCTGGTTGACGACGACCGGCGCCGCGCCGTCGTAGCGATCGGTCTCACGAAAGAGGTGTCCCTGAAGCAGTCGCACCCCCACCGCATCGAAATAGCTGCGCGAGACAAAGAATGCGTACGGCGACCGTCCGCCAATCAGTGGCAAGGAGTCGCGCCCGGGAATCGAGACCGAGACAAAATTCATCGCGTACATCGGGGTATTCGCGGTAAGTCCCGTCGCCTCGACGCCTGGCAGTGACTTCAGCGTGGCCGCGAGCTGCGGCAGCTGCCGATCGATCTCCGACCCTCGATTCGCGTAGCCCGGATCAGTGTGCACTGACGCAAACAGGGTCCGATCCGGCTGGTATCCGGTCGGAATCGCCTCGACCTTGCGGAGGCTCACGATCAGGAAACCGGCACCCGCCAGCAGGATCACCGAAAGGGCCGCCTGCGTCACCGCCAACGCTGTGCGCAGCATCGAGCGCTGCCGCACGCCTCCGCGGGCACCGATCTTCAACTCACGCGCCACGTCCGGCCGGCTGGCGCGCAATGCCGGAAGCAGACCAGCGGCGAACGCTGCCACCACGGCCACCGACAGCGTGAACAGCAGCGCGTGTCTGTCCATGCCGGCCGCGCCCCATCGCGTCTCCGGCATCACCATCCGGCGCAGCACCGCACCGCCCTCAAACGCAATCACCACGGCCAGCACAGCGCCGATGGCGGCCGCCGCGGCGCTTTCGGCAAGCAGCAACAGCATGAGACGCCGCCGGCCGATGCCCAGCGCCAACCGCACCGCAATCTCCTGTCGGCGCCGCAGGCCACGCGCCAGAAAGAGATTGGCGACGTTGGCGCACGCAATCACCAGGATGATCAGTGCCATCGCCGCCAACCTGGTCGCGATGGCGACCCCGGGCGCCGGATCTCCCGGCAATTCCGGTTCGACCAGTGGGGCGAGCATCGCCATACCATCAGCGTGGCCCGGCGACTCCTCAGCATGTTGACGGAAGAACACCGTCGCCGATTGGGTGAGCCGTGCCGCCGCTGTCGGCGACGGGACACGGGCCAGCAACCGGATCCAGAATGAATGCGCCTGGTCCCACGAGGCTGCCGACCGCCCCCAACCTTCGGTGTTCATCGGAAGCCAGATGTCGGTCACGTCCTGATCGACACCGTGAAATGCGCCGCGCACTGCACCGATGACGGTATACGGACGCCCGTCAATGACCATCTGCTGGCCGACAATGTCGCTTTGACCACCGAAGTGCGAACCCCGGAACCGCTGGCTGATGACCGCCACCGATTGCGGGGCGTCGATCCGCTCCTCATCCGGCGAAAAGAATCGGCCAAGGGCCGGGTTGACACCGAGCATCCCGAAATAGTCGCCGAGGACGTGGGTCACGCCGACATCAGTCGTCGAGGCGCCGCGGCCGAGGCGAGCTACGTCGAAATCGTAGCCCACCACCGGCCCCGACGACGTTGCCGCGATATCGCGGAATTCCGGATACGCGAACACCGGCCGGAGTTGTTGGGACGGGTTGGTAACCACCGCGGTGTCCTGCCGCACGATCCGTCGAATCTGACTCGGATTGACCACCCCGGGCGGCACCGCCAGAAACAGTCGGTCGAGCACCGAGAACACCGCCGCGTTCGCGCCGATGCCGAGCGCAAAGGTCAGCGACACCGCCGCGAAGAAACCCGGTGAGCGGCGCAGACTCCGCAGTACGTAGCCCAGATCCTGCCCCACCGTCTCCCACCGGTCCCGCCACCGCGACCACTTCGC
>JBOHRZ010000317.1:0-3681 GCA_050732975.1 Gemmatimonadales bacterium | reverse complement strand
GCTGATGGGTGTCATCCGTGCCGCAGGCGAAGGATTGCCGTACTGGTGTCATCGTGAGCGAAGCGCACGCACAGCGTCCGCGCAGGCGGAGTACGGCTGGTTGTCATCGTGAGCGAAGCGCGGCCGCGGGCCGCGCGTAGTCGAACGACCCGCTTTTCACGAAGCACTGCCTCGACATTAACTTGTTGCCGTGACCACCTTCCGCATCGCACTTGCCAATCTCCGCTACCCCGCGACGCGGGATGACTCGGTCGCACTGGCCGTCGCCGCAGTGGAGGACGCCGGTCGGCAAGGCGTGGGCGTCGTCTGCTTCCCCGAATGCTACGTACCGGGCTATCGCACCGCATCGCGAGCCGCGCCGCCACCCGATGCGACATTTCTGGAGCGCGCCCGGCACGAGATCGCCGCGGCCGCGGGACAAGCGCACGTAGCGGTAATCCTCGGCACCGAACGCTTCGCGGGCGAGCGGCTGCACATTGCGGCACTGGTGATCAACCGCGATGGATCGATCGCCGGGTTCCAGGACAAGGTGCAGCTCGATCCGAGCGAAGACGCGATGTATTCGCCGGGGAGGAGCCGGCGCGTCTTCGAAAGCGGCGCGCTCCGGTTCGGCATCTCGATCTGTCATGAAGGGTGGCGCTACCCGGAGACGGTGCGCTGGGCGGCGCGGCACGGGGCGCAGATCGTCTTTCATCCCCACTTTCACGAGGCGGAAGGCGACTCATTCCGGCCCACGTCGTTCGCCGATCCGCGTAACACGTTCCATGAGAAGGCGGCACTCTGCCGAGCGGCGGAGAACACCATCTGGTTCGCGACGGTCAACTGTGCCGGCGAGGGTTCGCCGACGACATCAGCGGTGGTGCGGCCCGACGGGATGGTGCAGTGCTGGCAGCCGTATGGGGTCGAGGGACTGCTGATCGCCGACATCGAGCTGGAGGCGGCGACGGGGGTGCTGGCGGGTAGGTGGCGGACGGCTGAATCACTTACGTGACAGCCGGTACTCCCGGACCTCCTGGCTGCCATGTGCAGCGACGTGGCTCGCAAGTAGATAGTTCGACCCGATGTCGAAGATGTCGAGGTCGGGCGGCACGGTCACCGGGCCGATCCAGTGTCCCGCAGGAGAGAACACGTCCCAGGTCGCTGGGTCGCCGTCGTCGGCCCAGAGGCGCGCCCAGACGTCGCCGAGCCGATCGACGCGCAGCATGGTATAGGCACCCGAGTACGCTGGATGCTTCACCCAGGCGTACGCGGCTGCGTAGTCCGGACGCAACTTGGATTCGAGGCGGACCAGGCGCCGATCCACAAAGCGTTTGATCGCGTCGTTGGTGAGGGCGATTCGCGGCCGGGAGAGACGCATGATCGCGGCCACCCGTCCCGACGGGGTGTGTTGTTCGATTTCGAATCGGGAGCCGCCGGAGTAGTACCAACCGTCCCCGTCGGCGGCGATAGCGCCAACGGGTGCAAATGGCACGTCTTCAACCACCGCGTACGGATTTCCCCGATAATTGAACCATCGACGTTTGAACACCGTCGTCAACGCTGAGGCCCTGCCCTGCCGATCGATGATGACCAGCGGCATGGAATCCACGAACGAGCGTGACGCCATGCCGTTGATCACGGTCTCAACGATTTGCCCCAGAAATCGACCGTCCGCCAGACGCCCCAGGACCTCCAATCGGGGATGATTGACGCCGATCGGCAGCTGCTCCGCTTGCGGTCGCTCGAAGCGCGACCATACTGTGACTCGGCCGTCACGATTCAGGCCCGTCAATCGGTCCGTCGCACCGTCCCAAATGCCAATCTGATCGTGCGGTAGCCTGAACGCGCCGGAGATATAGTTGAACTGGCCAGCGGACGTTCCGTCGCCCGGAGTGCCAATCCGGAACCGTATTCGCCCGGTCGAATCGGCAAAAGTGACGCGGTAACGGTCGCCTTCAACGATCGCGATTCCCCCGTCAAGGAATCGCAGGGCTCCGCGGACGTCGCCAAGACTCTGGTTGCGGCCTTCACTCCTGCCGTCGATGACCAGGAACGGAGTGGTGTCAACACGGTATCGCGGCGCGGTGAGATTGGGGCGATACTCGTTCTCGACGATCCGCACGCCGGCGCTGCCACTCTCACGAACCGACTGCGCAGGGACTGTACGCGGAAGTGCCATGCTACCGAGAAGAACTGACGGTGCAGCCGACCACAAGAGACCATGGCGCTCGTTAGCGAGGCCCACGCCGTCCCCGATCGAGCTCGTGTGCCACGATCGAATCGAGCACTTCAAATGATACCACACCGACGACCGGGATTCCGTTGATATAGGTAGTCGGCGTGCAGGTTACGCCCAACGCGGTCCCGTCCCGAGTATCGGCAGACACTCTGTCGGCGTAACGCCGCAACCGAACACATGACTCGAAGCGCCGCTCATCAGGTATTCCGACCGCGCGCCCGACTTGCTGCCAGGCGTCACGATCCACGCCCTTCTGACTGTCCGCGTACATCGCCCGGTCGAACGCGACAAACCTACCCTGGTCGCCCGCGCACTCCGCAGCGAGATGGGCGTCGAATTCGGCCCGAACGAGCACTGGCATGAAGTGCTTCACGACCACCGCCACGTGTTGTGGGTAGCGCGCACGAAGCCTGACCAAGCGCGCTTCGAACGTCGCGCAATAGCCGCAGTAGTAATCCGCGAACTCGACCACCGTCACGGGAGCGTCAGCAGGCCCATCCCGTTGACCGGTCGCGGCGATCCTTGCGAACTGCTCCGCTGCGACGCGAGGCTGGTCGACGACCGCGAGTGCGCTACGTGGGTGGCCGCCACTCACGGGATGGTGCCGACGCAACGCCAGGAATCCCAGAAGTCCCGCCAGCGCGCACAAAGCGACGGTCGTTGCGTCAACGACGTAACGTTTGATCCTCACGGGGTCGGGGCCGGCAGCCGGAATCGAAACAAACCTGGCACATCCGCACCCATTCCGTAGAGTACCGTGTCACCGCTAGTAACCATCGTGCTAATTGCGTGATCAAGTTCGATCACCACGATTCGCCGCCCGGACCAGTCAAAGACATGCACGAAGCGGGCGTCGATGCTGCGGCCACCACCGGGCCCGTCCGTCCGATTCCCGGCGAACAGCGCGTACAGTCGGGTAGGGGAAGCGGAGCAATCTGCGTAGTATCGCCAAGTGTACCGCGCGTGCCAGCGCCCCGATTGATCACGATCGAATTCGCCGTTCGACGGGAACGGTACATCCGCGTGGGCCTGGAGCCGCGCGGTGGAATCGTAGATGTCGATGCGGCCAGCTCCGACGAAGAGCATGGCAATGCGCCGGGTGGCGGGTTGTATGCACACAAGAAAACCGGTCGAGATTGCCCGCCGAGAGGCAAATGAGACCGAGTCACCACCAAGAAGTTCGCCCGTGGCCATTCGAAGAACGTGACCGGCCGTGTCAGCAATGACGAGCCGATTGGAATCGGCATCACCGATCGCAAGCAGTTTGTCGCGCGTGAGCCAGTACATGCTGAGCGCCATCATCGAACCCGGAGTGGTCAGCGTTACCGGCTTGATCACTATCGAATCCGAGGCAAGGCGCGTCAGCCTCCGCAGCTGGGAGTCGTAACCCCAGACGGCGTTCGGCTCGCGGGGGCGCGTGGTGAGATTCGCGATTCCGTTGAAGTCGCCGGGTCCCTCTCCTG
>JBOHRZ010000316.1:0-3698 GCA_050732975.1 Gemmatimonadales bacterium | reverse complement strand
GGTGTTTGTACCGGCGCAACGCAGACTGCTCCGCCTGCGCGGCAAGGCGTGCCGGCCGCGCCTCCCGCAGCTGGCATCCCGCGCGGTGGCGACGCTCCTCTCGGCCAACACAACGGCCGCAGGTCCGCGCTACGCGGCTCGACGGGCGGACCGACGCTTCGCGGCCGGCCTGGTCGTGGCGAGCAGTGCATCGGGATGCGTCGCCGCGATCCGGAGCAGCACGAGGGCCGGGCCAACGGGGCGTCGTCGTCCCTGCTCCCAGTTCTGCAGCGTGTCGACACTGATGCCAAGCAGTGCGGCGAATTTCGGCTGGCTCAGGCCGTAGCGAGCACGCAGGATCCCCACGTCAGGCGCACCCGAACCCACAACGTCTCGCGCCCGGGTCACACGCGCCGGCTTGA
Source organism: Gemmatimonadales bacterium (assembly GCA_050732975.1). Classification (GTDB taxonomy): domain Bacteria; phylum Gemmatimonadota; class Gemmatimonadetes; order Gemmatimonadales; family GWC2-71-9; genus Palsa-1233. Next base: position 3,297 of record JBOHRZ010000316.1, on the reverse strand, counting down.
GCTTCCCTGCCTGGATGGCCTTCATCTGCTTTACACTGGCGACCAGCTCGTCGAACAGATCCTTCCGCATGGTGCGACTCCTTCGTGGACTCGGCCGGACGTCACTCGGCCACCAATCGCCGGAGGACGGTCAGTTCGGCGCGGCTGAGCGTATCGCGGACGTTCGAAGGCCGCCCGATCCGGGAATGACCGACCCTGCGCCGGGATTGAGCAAGAGCGCCAGTTGAAGGTCCCGGTATTGCTCAGCCGTGAGCTGCGCCGTCACTTGGCGGCTGAAGATCGCCGTCTCGATCAGTTCCATCCTACCATCCCGAGTTGCATACGTCAATGGCGTATGGTCGCGGCTGCGACGCGACCTGACGTCGTGGCGTAGCGCTGGTTGGGGAATCGTGTGGGATCGATGCGGATCGGCGGGTATTCGGCCAACGCAGGCCCAATTCTGATTACGCGTACCGGCCAAGGTGGCGGAGATTACCGAACCGGCCGCGCGCGAACTCGCGGGCTTTCGGACGATCAGTCACATCGCCCACGCCACGGCTTGACGTCCCGCGCGGATGCCGCCTCGAGCTCGCCGGTGAATTCCGGTGCCCACAAGCGCGCCACCTCCGGAAGCACCGCCAGCCCGGTGACGGTGGCAACAAAGTGCCGTCGCGCAACCGAGTCCGATGCCGGAATGGTGGGCGGGATCTGGCGGAGCGAATCGGGACTGTACAGCCCTTCGACCACCCAGCGCTCCTTGCCGTCGCAGGTGACCAATTCTGAGCGGAGGCTTCCGATAGCGAGATCACCGCGACGGGTAACCTGGCTGCTGCGTGGCGTACTGAGCGAGTCCACGAGCCAGGGGACCCGTGCCACGGCAGCGGCCGCCCTGCGCTCGGCAGCGCGCCGGAAGTCGGGGTTGGCGTAACTGTACCGACGGTAGTACGAACCGTCGCGCAGCTCGACCGTCATGATGTAGCCGTCGCTGACGAAGACGCTGTCGCTCGGCATCTGCGATTCGTCGGGGAGCCGCCAGGCGCCGAGCGTCACCAGCGAATCCCAGAGCACACTCCAGTCCGGTGTGCGGGTGAAGCGTCGGGTGCATGCTTCGGTATAGCCGCGTCGGAGGAATGGTTGACAGTAACCCCGCTCGGAATACCGGATCAGCGAATCGAACGGGACAGGCAACGTGTAGTGCCCACCCTGTCGCACGCTCCAGTACCGCGCCGCGCCGCCGGAGACAGAGTCGCCGTGGCGGGTGACGCGGAGCAGGTCTGACTCGGCGCCCATCCCGCCGCCGATCCAGATCCGGATCTCCTGGGTGCCCGGCGGAAGGTTGGCGGTCCGGAGCGGTTGCCAGCCGAGGGCGCGGGCGGCCGAATCCGCTTCGGGGCCGGGCCACGCGATCTCATGCGCGGGGATGCCGGGCGGCGGAAGGGTGGACGGATCGACGGTGAGGGGATGGCGGGTTGCGACCGTCGCGCACGCGGCGAGCAACGGGGCGAGAAGGAGCGCGGCCGCTCTCACGCCGCAACTTCGACGACCGTGGCGTAGCTGTGCGGTGTCGGGACCTCGACTCCGTCGGCCTGCAATCCCTCGAGATGGAGCTGGGCGGCTTCGCGCATCGAGCGCTCAACCTCCTGACGCGATCGGCCCGTGGCGATGCAACCCGGGAGATCGGGCGAGAATGCCGAATATCCGGTCGCGGTCTCTTCGACGATGATGAGAAGCTTCATGATTTCAGCCCTGCCTGCTTGAGGATGCTCTTGAGGGTGCCGGGTGCCAGGTAATCTCCGGGACGACCGGCGACGGTCACCCGGCCCGGCCGCCGCGGATGCTTGAATTGTCGATGGCTGCCTCTGGTTCGGGCAAGGTACCAGCCATTGACAGCCAGGAGGCGGAGGAGATCGCGGACCTTCATGTCCGCCAACTTGACCCGGGACTGGACGACCGGAGGACTCAATCTGCGCGTGGATGGACCCCATTACGCAAGGCGGCGAACAGCGCATCGGCTCATGGCACTGGCCGGGGCACCCGCGGGGCTCCGAGTCTCCGTGCGGATAAGACGAAGGCCGCGGAGATCCGCGGCCTTCGTGGCGTGGCGTGAACCACGCGGCACCCCCACAAGGTGCAGTCAATCTGCGCCTCAGGCAGCGCCGAGTCAATGCCAGGGGGTGCGAAGGGTCGGGCGCTGAGATCACGGAATTGGTCGTCGCTCCCCGCGCGGCCTCGACTCTCCGCATGGAAAGCACAAAGGCCGCGGAGATCCGCGGCCTTTGTGGCGTGGCGTGAACCACGCGGCACACTCGCAATGTGCTGAGAATGTGCAGTGACGCAGCTGCCGAGTCAATGCCAGGGGTGCGAGCAGGGAGATTCGAACTCCCAATGGGCTTGCGCCCGACACATTGCGAGTGTGTCGCGTCTACCAGTTCCGCCATGCCCGCCCCCGTACTCTGGCACTCGGCGCCTGGGCTTGCAGCGACGCGGATTCACAACGTGGTGTGCCGCTGGCAGGGGAAGCATGTCGATAGGGTGCCGACGGAAAGGTGTTCGGCCAACGCAGGGCCAATTCAGATTACGCGGAAGGGCGCCGGTCGGAGTGGCCGAGATCGTGGAACTGGCCCCGCGGCTTCGACTCTCCACATGGAAAAAACAAAGGCCGCGGAGATCCGCGGCCTTCGGGCGTGGCGCTGGGCCACGCGACACACTCGAAACGTGACAGCATCGTATCCTCCAGTTCGCGCCGAGTCAATGCCAGGCGGTGCCGGCGGAGAGAATCGAGCCGAAGGCGAGCGAGCCCGCGAAGCGGGCGTAGCTCCACTCTCATGGACTTGCGTCCCGCACGTTTCGAGTGTGCTGCGTATACCGTTCCGCCATCCTACGTCCTCGCTTCGCTCGTCCTCAGGACAGGCTTTCGGCACCGCGGCGACGATTGACGAATCCGGCAAACTGGCGCAGGCTCGGAACGCGATACATCACTGGCGCGCGAAGTCTGGCGAGTCAGCGGTGAGACGTCGGCCGAATTGAGCGCAGACAGTGGCTCAGATAACGCGAGCGGATGTCCGGCCGGGGGATCTGCTGCGCGGGGATCGGGTAGGCGTCCTCGAACGACGACCAGCAGTCGTTCCCCCTTGGCGTACATCTCGTGGTTGCCGTTGAGCGCGAACGATCCGCGCGAACCGGGCGGCCAGGGGATGGCGCGCAGATCAGGGCGCGATGCGCGTCCCGGGAACTCGCTCTCGACCGACTCGGCGTCGCCGGCGTAGTAGATGTCGCCCAGGTGGATGGTGTGGTCGGGTGTCGTGTCGGCAATGGCGC
>JBOHRZ010000315.1:0-3705 GCA_050732975.1 Gemmatimonadales bacterium | reverse complement strand
ACCTACAGCGATGCTGACTTCCGCCTGGGGCTCAACGCCGCGCAGACAACGCTGGCTGCGGTGGCGGCTCTCAGCGGCGTCACGGTCGGCCCATGACACGGCATCCGGCGTGCGTCGTGCGCCGTGAGTGCAGCCGATGAGCCGGTCGGGCGGTGATCCGGCCGAGGTCTGGTCGGCGGTCGACCGGTACATCGAGGATAAAATGGTGCGGGCTGATCCGGCGCTGGACGCCGCGCTCGCCGCGAGCGTCGACGCGGGCTTGCCGGCGATCGCGGTGTCGCCCGTTCAGGGCAAACTCCTGCACATCGTGGCCCGCGCGATGCGGGCCACGGCCATCCTGGAGATCGGCACCCTGGGCGGATACAGCGCCATATGGCTGGCGCGAGCACTCCTGCCCGGTGGACGGCTGATCACCATCGAGCGCGATCCCCGCCACGCGCGAATCGCCCGGGCGAATGTTGAACGCGCCGGCGTCGACGAACTCGTGGAGCTCCGAACCGGCGATGCGCTCGACGTGCTGCCGCAGCTCGCCGCGGAACGCGCCGGGCCCTTCGACCTCACCTTCATCGACGCCGACAAGCCGCGGATCACCGAATATTTCGATTGGGCGCTGCAATTGTCGCGGGTGGGAAGCCTGATCGTCGTCGACAACGTGATCCGCAATGGCGCCGTCGTTGACCCGGCGAGTACCGACCCCGACGTGCAGGGCGTGCGCCGATTCAACGACCGGCTGGCGCGGGAGCCGCGGGTTGCCGCCACCGCCATCCAGACCGTCGGCGTCAAGGGCTACGACGGATTTGCCGCTGCGCTGGTGCTGGCGTAACCGAGCCGGAACCGGATCGCCGGTCAGGGCGGCGGCACCAGCTCCATCCGCATATCACCGCTTGCCGAACTCCGCCAGACCAACGGAACTCGACCGCTGAATACCGAATGCAGAATCGAATCCTGCTGCGCGACGGGTAGGGTCGCGAGCAGGTCGGCCGAAGCGGGTGGGACCTGCATCGTCACGTGCGCCCCGATCCAGTACGCGGCGCCGAGCACCGGGGCGGAATAGCCGACGATCCCGACCGGAACCGACGACTCGTCCGCCGCCAACAGACGTGATCGCAACATGTCGAGATTGGCAACCACCGGCGCCAGTCGCGCATCCGATTGCACGCCCTCCGCCATCTTGATGGCGCCGAACACCAGCGCGGTGGCCAGTCCGGCCTCGCTCATCGCCATCCGCACCTTGAACGGAACCCGGCCGGCTCGCTGGGGTGATGGCACGCAGCACCAGGCAATCACGCCCAGCGCGAGCAGCATCCCGAACGGAGCGATAAGGCGTGGCTCGGCGTGAACCGCGATGAACTGCATCACGCCGCCGAGGCCGAGTGCTATCGCCGCCGCGGCGTCGCGCTGCGTCGTGGCCAGCTCACGGATCATCCCGGTCCGGTGGGCGAGCAGCAGAAGCGGCACCATCACCGCACCGATCACCGGCAGAAGCCAGATGCCGAAGGTCCGCATCGCGAGGCGCCCCCAGTAGCTCAGCAGTTGCGGCGCGGTGGGCGGATGTCCCGTTTCGGTGAGCGAGCCGGCTGCCCATCCGGTCGGATCGCCCCACGGTTGATAGGTCCACGCGGCGGCATCATCGAAGGTCGCCACGACGATTTCCCGCCCGCCGCCGATGGCGATCCTGTGGTAATCGCGGTGGTCGCCAGTGTCGGTATCGGGAAGGCGCGAGGTGCTGGATTCGATGTACCAGGAGTAGTTGAGTCGCCCCGACGATCCCAGCGTAGGATGCCCAGCGGCCAGGCTCAGAGGGACGATCCACACCGCCATCACCGCCGCCGCCGCGATCGTCGATCGCACCACGCGGCGTCGCGCCGCGCCGTCGGTGGCAGCCCACCAGCGGACCGGCACTGACAGCAGAATCCATGGCCAGCAGCTTGTCTTGACCAGGAATGCCGCGCCGAGAAGCAGACCGATGAGAATCCAGCGGCGCCCGCCGCGTTCGATCAGTTCGTAACCAAGCCAGGTCACCACCAGCAGCAGAGGGACATCGGGCGTGACCGCCTCGATGCGCGGCATGCCGGCACTGCAGAGCAGCAACGCCGGAATCGCGGCGCGACCGAAGATCGTGGGCAACCGCTCGAGCGACCAGCGCCAGAGCACCACGATGCAGCCCAGTGCGGCGGCGAGATTGAGCCAGTGGGCCGGGGCGACGAGCCGGGACCCGGCCAGACCGGTGACGCCGGAGATCATCGCCAGCAACGACGGCAGTAGCGGCGACCAGTATCCCTGAACGAAGTGACGCCAATCGCCCCGCGTGGCGAGCGCCGCGAGGTCGAGATACGACACGCCATCGGGATTGAGGGCGTGACGGGACAGCCAGCCGAGCGCCACGCAGATCAGCGCCGCGAAGGCGGCGAGGACGTGGACTTCCGCGCGCGACATCGCCAGCGTCGCGGGCGCGGGAGCGTCGGGCGCTTTCGGGGCACTGGCGTTCTTGCGCCGTCGACTCATCGAACTCCAGGGTTGCGACAGCAACGCGGCTACCGGCATCCAGAAGGCGGGCGAATATTACCCCTTCGCGCCGGCCCTCGAACCCCGGGACCTCTTGCCGTGTCCAATCCCTCCGACAGCATGCTGAATGCCCAACTGGCCGCGGCGGCAACGGGCGGCGCCGGCGAACGGGAAGAGTCCCTCGCGCTGATCGCTCGTGCGGTGCGTGGGGAGGCGGGTGCCGCCCGTGCGCTGTATGACCAGCACGCGCCCCGGGTGTACCGGCTCGCCTACCGGATGTGCGGCGACCGCGACCTGGCCGCCGACATGGTGCAGGATGTCTTTGTTCGGGTGTTTGCGCGGCTGGATCGTTTTCGTGGCGAGGCGGCGTTCACGACCTGGCTGCACCGGGTCGCCGTAACGACCTGCCTTAACACGCTGCGGAAGGTGAAGCGCTTTCAGCATCGCGAAGTCGCTCTGGAGCGCGCCGATGCCGGCGGCGGCGAATCGGTTCCCGGCGATCCGGTACTCCGGGCGGCGTTGGAGCGGGCGATCGACGGTCTCCCGCCGCCGTTGCGGATCGCGCTGGTGATGTATGCGATCGAGGGCTACACCCATGGTGAGGTTGCCGCGGCGCTCGGGATCGCCGAGGGCACCAGCAAGAGCAGAGTATTTGAAGCGCGCTCCCGGCTGCGGGAAGCGCTGTTGGGATATCTGGAGGAGTCGCACGATGGATGACGATCAACTCGACCGGTTGTTCCGGGACGCCGCGGAGCAATGGCGCGTTCCGGTGGATCCGCCCCTGGATGCCATCTGGTCCGGTGTCGAAGCCGAGGCGTTTCGCCGCCGGCGCCCGGGAGCGGCTTGGCCCCTGGCGGGCGGCATCGCGGCCGCCGCCCTGCTGATCGGCGTGGCCGGCGGGCGCTACTGGTGGCGTCGCGCCACTATGCCTCAGAATACCATAGTTACCACGGCGCCCGCGCCGGTCATGCCCGCCGCTGCTGGTGCCGACGATCACGCGATGGGCGAGCTGCTGGGGCGCACCGCGGTGCTGCTGGCTGCGCTCCCGACCAACGGCGCATCGACCTCGCTCGATCCGGAAATCACCCGGGAAGGGGCGCGGCTGCTGACCACCACCCGGCTGCTGCTGGACGCGCCGACCGGCAGCGACCCGCAGCTCCACGACCTGCTCGAAGACCTCGAGCTGGTCCTGGCGCAGGT
>JBOHRZ010000314.1:0-3709 GCA_050732975.1 Gemmatimonadales bacterium | reverse complement strand
GTGAGCGCGATCAGCGCCCGCTGCAGTTCCGGATCGGGATCGTCGAGTGAACCATCGACGGCCTCTTCGGTTCGCGACAGCCGGGGCGCCAGGTGACATGCGACTGCCTGGCGGAGAATTTCCCGGGCCAGTGCCGGCGGCGTGAAAAACGTTCCGTCGCGACGCCGTTCTTCCGGGTCCATTACCCCTTCGAAGACCCGGCCCAGCAACTCCGGCGTCACCCGGCCATCGTATGAGTCATGATCGAGCGTGACATCGATGTGCTCGACCAGGTCGGCGAAGACGTCGCGCCACAATTCCGCCGGCAGCCGCCAGCGATGGCGCCGCTCGACGGCATGCGGCTCGAACAACCCGCCGTTGAGGTAGGGAATCGCCCCGAACGACCGCGCCAGACGCGAACGCAACGCGACCGGCCGGTTGAGCGTGCCGAAGAAAAGCGGGTGTAGAAGGTCGCGCTCCGGATCGCGGCGCCGGCCAAGGCAGCGGTCGAACCACGCCGCGAGGAATCGCGGATCGCCGTCCAGCCATCCTTCCGCCTCGACGAACCTGAGGAAGAGCAGTCGGGTCAATTGCGTCATGATCCACACATGCCGGTCGGCGACCGGGGCCCGCGCCGGAAGTGCGTCAACGGCGCGGTGCACCAGGCGGTGCAGCAGCCGGAAGGTCCGCCGCCCGGCGGCGTCGACGTCGAGTGCGTCCGCCAGCGCGATGGCGCGTTCGAGCGGCGTGTCCCGCGGCACCCGTACGGCACGGGCCAGGCGCCGAAGCGGCAGTGGATCGGGGTCATCGGTCGTGATCGTGGCGATGCGAACCGGCGCGACCGTCGCCGCGAGCGCGGTAACCCGGTTCGCGATGTCGCCGCAGACCAGCACCCCCAGCCGGCCTCGACGCGCCAGCATTCGGGCCCAGCGCAACCCGTCGCGTGGTGTCCCGGCGACGCTCCATACCGGCAATCCGGCGATCGAACCGACTTCCGTCAGGCGGCTATCGCGGTCGGCCGGAACCGGCAGCACGCACGACTCGCCGCCAAGGCGGTGCACCATGGCGGCGTGTGCCAGAGGGCCGGCGATCGAAGCGACGTTGATCGACACGGCGGTAGCTTCGTACCGATCGCCGCTGGAGCCGGTACCGATTTCGGCTCGCCGGCACCATTCAACGCGAGCAGCGGCGACGTCGCTCGAGCTGGTCTGGGCGCATCACCACCCGGAGATCGAACTCGATGCGCTGGATCCGCGTCGCAATGATGTCAGGTCTTGTCAGATCATCCTGTCGCCGGCGGGCACCGATCAGCGGCGGGCGCTGAGCGGGCCCAGTTCGGCTTCGAGTTGGTCGAGCTGGCGGGCGATCTCGTCGCTGTTCGACTCGAGTACGCCGTGGGCGTCGCCATCCCGCGCCATCAGCGAGGCCACCAGCGCATCAGTGTATCCCACCACGGCGTGAGCGATGCCGCGGTCGACCACCGCGTTGAGCCGGAGAAACACCGCGACCGCACGACGCGGCCGCATCGCGGCGACGAAGCCGCCGATGTACTTGATCAACAGCACCCGCAGTTGCTGCAGCTCTTCGACCACTTCACCGGCTGCAAGCCCGCGCGCCGCAGCGGTGCGACCGTAATGTTCCAGTACTTCCTGCCAGACCACCCGGGCTTCTCGTTTGAGGGGACCGAGCATTTCAACCATCGTGTCGACGATCAGGCGGAGCTGGCGCTCGACGAGCGGCCGCGGCATGCTGCGGGAATCCGCGCGCTCGACGATCCAATCCGCCCATTCGGGCACCATCGCGTCGCGGGCATCGAGGGTGGCCTTGGCTGCGGCCAACTGCGTGGGATGGGACGAACGAATCGCCGCCTCCGGACTGCGGACGGCATCAATCGTAATGGCGTGCGGCACCAAGTGCGAAGTCGTAACTTGCCCGGCATGCTGCAACCGCTGCTTGACGAACTGGAACGCCGGCCGCCGCGTCGCGCCATGGGCGAGCAACGCCCCGAAGCCGCCGTCGCGCTCATCTTCGTCGCCGATCCCGACCGCCTGCTCCTGATCCTGCGTGCCGAGCGCGCCGACGACCCCTGGTCCGGCCACCTGGCGCTTCCCGGCGGCCGACGACACACCTCCGATGCTGACCTGCTTGCCACCGCGATGCGTGAAACACGGGAGGAGACCGGAATTGCGCTCATGCGGTCCTGGTGCCGGGCCGAACTCGACGATCTCATTCCGCTGACGCCGACCCTCCCGCCGATCATGGTGCGCCCATTCGTCTTCGTCGCGCCGGCTGCGGGCGAGCCCATGCCCAATACGGAGGTCGTGACTGCCAATTGGCAACCGTTGTCGCGACTCATGGCGGCCGGCGTCTACGGTAACCGTACCGTCGACGTGCGGGGCGCGCCGCGAAACGTCGCCGGATATCAGCTCGATGAAGGATTCCTCTGGGGGATGACCGAGCGGATTCTCTCTCCGGTCCTGTCGCGCTGGAAGGAACTGCAACGCGGCTGACGGTCGCGCCTGCGGTCGCCAGCGCCGCGGAATCCTCCCTTGACTTCTTCGCTCGACAAATCGATAGTTTAGGCGTGACTAAATATCTGGCCGCCGATCTTTCCCGGAACGTCGAAGACTATCTCAAGGTCATTTATCACCTGACCGAAGAAGGCAACTCAGCATCCACCAACGACATAGCGGATGCCCTCGACGTTGCGCCCGCGTCGGTCAGCTGGATGATCAAGCGCCTCGCCGAAGCGGGCTTTCTCGAGCATCTACCCTACAAGGGAGTCACCCTTACCGTCGACGGGCGCCAGGCCGCGCTCCGCATGCTTCGCCGGCACCGCGTCATCGAGTCATACCTTGTGTCCAATCTCGGCTTCACCTGGGACAACGTGCATGACGAAGCGGAGCGCCTGGAGCACGCCGTGTCGGAGGATCTGGTCGAACGGATGTCCCGCGAGCTGGGGCATCCGCTCTTCGATCCCCACGGCGATCCGATTCCGGCCAGCGACGGGCGGATGGTCGATATCCGCACCACTCCGCTGCCGGAAATTCCTGACGGCACCCGGGCGACCATTGCTCGCGTCGATACGAGTTTGGCCGATCGCCTGCGCTGGCTCGCGGATGCCGGGCTGGTTCCCGGCGCGCGCGTGACGGTTCTGGCGCACCAGCCCTTCAACGGGCCAGTGACGATTGCGGTCGCCGGTGCCGAGCATGTTGTCGGGCGGGAACTCGCCGCGCATCTACTCTGCACCCTGCTCGACTGATGAACGGTGCATCGCCCCCGCCGGCCGAGCCGGTGCAATCCGTGGTAGAACCGTCGAACGTCGGCGAAGGGTGGCGGCATCCGCTCGGGCGGCGTTCACTCGCCGAATCGCATGCGACGATCGCCGTGCCGTGGAGTGGCCCTTGGTGGCGCAAGGCCCTCGCCTTCGCCGGACCGGGCTACATGGTTGCCGTGGGTTACATGGACCCCGGCAACTGGGCGACCGACCTCGCCGGCGGCGCGCGTTTCGGTTACACGCTCCTCAGCGTGGTGCTGCTCTCCAGCCTGTTGGCGATGTTCCTGCAGGCACTGGCCGTCAAGCTGGGGATCGCCACCGGTCGCGATCTGGCCCAGGCATGCCGCGATCACTATTCCAAGCCGGTCTCGTTCGGACTCTGGGTCCTTTGCGAGATCGCCATCGGTGCTTGCGACCTCGCGGAAGTGATCGGATCGGCGATCGCGCTGAACC
>JBOHRZ010000313.1:0-3711 GCA_050732975.1 Gemmatimonadales bacterium | reverse complement strand
CTGGCGTTGACGCCAACCCTTGCCGATCGCCACGCGCCCGCCGAAGGCAGGACCCGCGGCGCGGCGACCGAGCGCCAGATCGATCGCGCGCCCGGCGGTCGATCGGGCCCGGCCAGCAATGAATCGCCGCCCAACGTGGCGGTGACGCCATCGACCACAGCCGTGACGGCCAGGCGCGGGGGCGTCTGTGGAGGTGACCATGCGACCAGCCAGACCGGAACGGTGCCGGAAGCGGTGGCGATCGACGTTGCGGACGCGGCTTCGAGGATGCCGCCGCCAGCGGCAGCCAGACGTTGGAACATCGGTTCGTCCCAGAGCGCCGTGACCGCGGGTTCGCTTGCCGGCTCCGGTGCTGCGGCGACCATGTGGAATCCCCAGGCCAACGAGTCCGCGGTGCGCGCCAGTGCGACGCGGCCCGGCGGAATCGAGCCCGCCGGGTCGAGTAGCGGGATGATGAAGCGTTCGCTGATCGCGGCCACCGCGAGGACCGCCCACCCCGAGACCAGGAAAGCATGGCGCTCCCGCCAGCCCCAGGCCAGGGACAACGCCGCGGTCGCGCACGCGACGCCGGCAGCGATCTCGGCGCCGCGAATTCTCACGGCGGCAGCCGCATCGGTCAGCGCGGCGCCCTGATCGAGCGCCAGGTGGTACGGCAGGATCCAGTATCCGGCGGCGATGACCAGCGCGACGATGGCGCAGAGCGCGCCGAGGTGGCGGCGTGCGTCGGGGTGCACCTGGATGGTGCGGCCCTCACGGCGCAGAGCGCCGATGCCGGCATAGAGCGCCAGGCAGAAGGCCAGGCCCAGCGTCGCGAGCAGCGTCGCGAATCCGAGCAGCAGATCCCACGCCGGCAGCTTGGCGACGAACACCCCGAAATCGGCGTGCAGGATCGGATCGGTAACTCCGTAGTGCACACCTTGCCACGCGAGCGCCATTGGTCCGCGCCAGTCGTGGGCGCCGCCGCCGGCGATCAGACCGAGCAGGATCCCGGCGGCCACCGCGGCGACGAACAGCCAGCGAACGGGAACGGTCTGGCGGAGTTGCAGATTGCCGAGGTGCTGCGTGACCTGCACCGACGCGATGGCTCGCGCGACAAGAAGGGCCTGCAGCGCGAACCAGAGCGAGGCGACCGCGACCGCACCGATGTCAAGCGCCACCGCGATGAGTTGCCATTGCGCCACGAACGTCGCCGCGTCAGGCGAAATCGTCGCGGCCCACCAGTCCTCCGTGACGAACGCCACGATCCAGCGCCCGACGAACAGCGCGGCAACGATCGCCAGCAGGGCGCCGACCAGGCGGCGGCCGCGCCGGGTCACCGATTCAGCCCCGAACGCCCTGCGCGGCGAGCCAGGCCATCATTTCCGCCTGGTAAGCGTCCCTCGCGTCCGGCGTCGTGCCTTCGAAGCGAAGCACCAGCACAGGTTGCGTGTTCGACGCGCGCAGCAACCCCCACCCGTGCGGGTAGGTGATCCGCACGCCGTCGATGGTCGTCACCGGGTATCGGGCTCCGAAATGCGCGATTGCCCCGTCGACGATGGCGAACTTGCGGGAGTCGTCGCACGCGACGCGAATTTCCGGCGTCGCGAAGGTCGACGGCAGATCGGCGAGCAGGCGCGCCAGCCCGCCCGGCTGGGCGGCAACGATCTCCAGCAGGCGCGCCGCCGCGAACAGGGCGTCATCGAAGCCGAACCAGTCGCCGCCGAAGAAGATGTGTCCGCTCATTTCGCCGGCGAGCGGCGCCTGTTCGTCCTTCATCTTCGCTTCGATGAGCGAATGGCCGGTCTTCCAGATCACCGGCCGGGCGCCGGCCCTGGCAAGCGCCTGCGGCAGCACGTCGGAACACTTGACGTCGAAGATCACTGCGACACCGGTGCCGAACCGCCGGACAGCGTCGCGGCCGAACACCACCAGCAACTGGTCACCCCAGACGATCCGGGCCCGCTCGTCGACCGCCCCGATCCGGTCGCCGTCACCATCGAACGCAATGCCCAGTTCGGCGCCGTGGGAGCGAACCGCCCCCTGCAGGTCGACGAGATTCGCCGGCACCGTGGGATCGGGATGGTGGTTGGGAAAGGTGCCGTCGCTGCGATCGAACAGCGGGATCACCTCGGCGCCCAGTTCGCGGAGAGTTTCAACTGCCACCAGCGACGTCACGCCGTTGCCACAGTCGACCGCCACCCGGATCGGCCGCGCCAGTCGATGCCGCTCGACAATGGCTCGACCGTAGGCAGCGAGCACCGAATCGTCGTGGATCAGCTCGCCGGCGCCGACCTGATAGCGGGCCGCATCGATACGGTCGGCCAGGTCGGCGATCGCCGCGCCGTGCAGCGACTCACCGCCCAGCACGAACTTGAATCCGTTGAACTCGGGCGGATTGTGCGACCCGGTCACCTGAACGCCGCCGTCGGTGCCGAGGCTGTGCACCGCGAAATAGAGCGCCGGCGTGGGGAGCGTCCCGACGTCGATCACGGTAACGCCGGTCGCGGCGAGTCCGCGACTCAGCGCCGCCGCGAAGCCGTCGCTGGACGGGCGGTTGTCCCGCCCGACGGCGATGCGCGCCCCCACCCCGGCCGCTTCGACCGCCACGCTTCCGAAAGCCCGCCCCAACTGCTCGGCGAACGACTCGGTCACTTCGGTCCCGATCACGCCACGAACGTCGTATTCGCGGAAGATCGCGCGCGGTGCCTTCACGGAGCCATCCGGCTCATCGCGGGCCGATGGGCATTTCAGCAGGCCGCAACTGCGCCGCCTGGTGGGTGGCAAAATTGAGCACCGTATCCGGCCAGACGCCAAGCAGCAGGATCGCGAAGAGACAGATGGCCACGGCGACGCGGGCCGGCCGCGGGAACCGGATCGTCTGGTGGGCCTGGCGAGTCCGGGTCGGCTTGAGAGTCATCGCCAGCACCACCGGCAGATAGTAGCCGATCGAGATGGCGCTGCCGACCATGGCGACGACCGGGAGGACAGTCTGCCCTGCGTGCATCGCGGCCGAGAGCAGATACCACTTCCCGATGAATCCGAACGTGCCCGGAAAGCCCAGCAACGAAAGCATGCAGACGCTCAGGCCGATGGACGCGAACGGCCGCACCGCAAAGAGTCCCTCGAGGTCGCTGAGCAGCACGGTGCGGGCACCCGCCCGCTCGATCGACGCCACGATGCCGAACGCCGCGATGATGGTGACGGCGTACGCCAGCAGGTAGACCAGCACCGCGGCGTTGCCCTGCGACGAGTTGGCCCAGACCGGGAGCAGCAGGTAGCCGGCATGCGCGATGGCGCTGTACGCCAGCATCCGCTTGATCGACGCCTGCGCCAGCGCCGTGAGATTGCCGACCAGGATCGTCACGATGGCCAGGACGAAGATGATCGGGCGCCAGAGATCGACCATGGCGGGGAAGACTTCGTTGACGAGACGCAGCAGCGCGAAGAAGGCCGCCGCTTTCACCCCTGCCGCCATGAACGCCGTAATCGGAGTCGGTGCACCCTCGTAGACATCAGGCGCCCAGGCATGAAACGGCACCGCTGCGATCTTGAAGCCGAAGCCGACCAGAATGAGCCCCATGCCAAGTTTGCCCATCAAGGTGGGCGGCGTGCTCGCGAACTGCGCCCCGATCAGCGCGAAATTGAACTGACCAGTGGCGCCGTAGGTCAGAGCGATGCCGTAAAGAAGAAAGCCGGAGGCAAAGGCGCCGATCAGGAAATACTTGAGCGCCG
>JBOHRZ010000312.1:0-3743 GCA_050732975.1 Gemmatimonadales bacterium | reverse complement strand
GCATCGCCGATGTCGACGATGCGATCCGGGAGTTCCGGGAAGCGGCGACCGGTCCCGATGGCGCACCCTCGATGCTCGTGCCCGATGCGGACTTCGGCATCGCCCGCGCCTTCGACCGGGCCGGCAAGCCGGACTCCGCACTGGCGCATCTCCAGCGGTATCTCGCCGTTCCGGTCACGCGGCGTCGCGACGACCAGATGCTGGCTGCGATCCAGAAGCGGCTCGGTGAGCTCTTTGACGCCCGGAACAACCGCGACAGCGCCCTGGTGCACTACACCGCTTTCGTCGACCAATGGAAGAATGCGGATCCCGACCTGCAGCCCGCCGTCGCGACGGTGAAAAAGCGGATCGCCGAATTGACGGTGCAGGAAGGGCACTGACGCCGACAGCGCCGAGCCCCACGCCCGGGCCTTTCGGCTCGGCCCCCATCCTCGCCACGAGCCAGCAGCAAGGCGCCGTTTTTGGTCGCGGATGAAGCGGATGAAGCGGATGACGCGGATAACGACGGATAATGCTTGGGGTACCGACCTTCCCGGTTCGGCGACCGTCGCTTCCGGAGTGGAGCGTTGCCGCGCGAGGATCGAACCCCAAGCTCGATCCGCCTGATCCGCTTCATCCGGCCTTTTCCGCGTCCGGAACGCGCCATTGCTCCTCATCAGTCGAGAAGATGGGCGCCGAGGCGCGAAGCCGGTGCGCGGCGCTCATCGGACCCCGTCGCCGACCGCCCACGCGCCCGCGGCGACCAGCGCCGTGATCACCATCTCGGTCCACGCGCCGCCACCATTCGTCGCAATCACGCCCGGGAGCCAGACCAGTAACGCGAACAGCGTCAGCATCACCGCCTCGAGCCGCGCAGCGAGGCGCGGTACGATGCCGGTGATCAGCGCTACGCCGGCGGCGAGGTGGCCCGCGCCGGCGACGATCGCCCAGATCCGCCGCGCCGGCAGCCACGCTGGCACGAATCCGATCGAGTCCTTGAGATAAACGAAATGGGACAGTCCGATCGGGATCAGCGCGATGCCACACAGCAATGCCGGAAGACGATCGTGCCAGTTGCCCGCCGCGACGTCGCGCGATCGCATCGATCGGAAGATCTGCCACGCCCCGGCGGCGATCACCGCGACTTCGGCGGCACTTTCCCAGTAGCCTTCGGTTCCGGCGTGGGTGATAATCGGCGGCAACTTGAGGACCACCAGCCAGAACACGGCGTACGCGAGCACCACGCCCGATGCGGCCAATGCTGAGCGTCGCACCACGAGCCCGATGCCACCGGCGAGTGCGATGAGCGCCGAGAGATACGCCGGCCAGCTCTCGCCAGCGAACGGCGCCGGGACGGATTGCCGCCGCAGCACGTATGAGCCGGCGCGAAGGGTGACGATGCCGAGCGCGATCATTCCGGCCGCGAGGTAGCAGCGACCGATCGAGCGGCGTGCGGACAGATCAGTCATGCGTCATGGCCGTTCGCGCGCCAAGGTCGACGTCGTCTCGAGCATATCGCCAAACGCGATGCGAGGCGGATCACTCCCCAATCGTCGGCAGCGCCGGCTTGCCCGCCTCTTCGCGCGCCCGCTGCCGCGCGTCGGCGGCATCGAAGGTCCGCCAGAGATTCCAGATCCAGAGCACCACGCCGATGCCGAACAGGATGCCCCCGCCGCTCAACAGCCACTGTCCCAGGTGCGGCCAGCGCAACCGCGTCAGGAACCCGGCCACGATCGCCGCGAGGCCGAGGTTGGCGAGCCAGAGGTGCGCGATCGCCAGCGCCGGACTGCGCAGCGGGTGGCCGAACAGTCGCGGCAGGAGCTGGTACCCGACGCCGAACACCAGCATGGTCAGAAAGCCCGCGACGTTCATGTGCGCGTGCGCCGGCATCCAGGCGACCCACACCGGATGCACCGCCATGCCGATTCCCAGCGCGATACCGCCGGCGAACCAGAGCAGCGACGAGCGGATGAACGCCTTGATGTACCATTCCACGTGATGACCTCGCTCCGCGGATCCAGGGGGACTCCGAGTCGAGTATAGCGGCTTCTGTAATCCTCCGGTCAGGCCCGAAGGGTTATCGTAGCCGTCATGACCGATGAAGGTGAGGCGAACAACGCCGCAATGCAGGATAGCGCCGGCGGCCGGAGGCGATCCTGGGCGTGGATCGCCGTCGCGGTTCTCGTGGTGCTGTTCTTCGTGTCGACACCCGGCCGCAGCGTCGCCGGGCAGTTCATCGCCTCGCTTCGCATCGCGAAACCCCAGCCTGTTACCGTGACTGTTCCCGGCTTTTCGGGCCCGGGCACCAATCATCAGCTCGAGGACGCCATCGGCGGCATGGTCGCCGACACCGTCCATACCGACCTTGACGAAGGCGATCAGCCGGTGCCAACGCCGGATTCGGCGGCGCACCTCGCGGGCATGCCGGTGCACCTGCTCAACGGTCGCGCCGATGCGCCGAAGGTCTTCGTGCTCGGCGCCCGCCGGGTCTCCATGGTCGTGGACCGGAATCAACTCCGGACCATTCTTGACGAGGCGGGTGACCGCGCCACGGTGGTGCCCGCGTCGGTGAACGGCGCTTCCTTCACGATGACGACATCGCGCGCCATCCGGCTGCAGTACGGGCACTGTCCGGAAGCGGCGCCCAACACCATCGCCGGGCAGGTGCAGGGCCCGCCGCCACCGCCGGCCGATATCAGCGATTGCGCGGTGCTGATCGAGTCGCGACCGGTCGAAGGCGATCCGCCCCCGGGCGTCGACCTCACCCGGCTGACCAACCTGGCCCTCCAGCTGGGCAGGATGAATCCCACCGAAGCGCAGGAGTTCCAGCGCGCGTTCGATTGGCGCACCATCCTGAGCGTGTCGCTGACGCGATTCATCCGGACCCACGAGGCGGTATCGGTCGGTGCCGCGCCCGCAATGCTGTTTACCTCCGGTGGGCGGCGCGGGCCGAGCTACGAGCTGGTCTGGGTGCGCGACGGCGTCGCGTACACGTTTACCGGTTATGGCAGTCCGACCAACGCTGTGGCCCTGGCGAACACCACGAATTGACGAGGCGATCCTGACCACTACCGGCGACTACGCGATCGAGACCCGGAATCTCCGCAAGGTATTCGGCAGGCAGACCGCGGTGCGCAACCTGTCGCTCACGGTGCGCCGCGGCGAGATCTTCGGCTTTCTCGGTCCCAACGGCGCCGGCAAGAGCACCGCAATCAAGATGCTCCTCGGCCTCGTCAGGCCGACCGGCGGTGAAGCGTACGTACTGGGAGCGCCGTCGAGTACGGTGAGCGTGCGACAGCAAATCGGCTTCCTTCCCGAAGACTTCCGCTTCTACGACTGGCTCACCGCGTCAGAACTGCTGCGTCTGCACGGCAGGCTCAGCGGGATGGCCTCGGCCGCGTTGCGGCGGCGAATCCCCGAGGTGCTCGAGCTGGTCGGCCTGGGCCCACACGCCGAACGTCGCCTTCGCGGCTTCTCCAAGGGAATGCTTCAGCGGATCGGTCTGGCGCAGGCGGTGATTCACGAACCGCAGCTCATCTTCCTGGACGAACCCACCTCGGGTCTCGATCCGATGGGGCGGCGCCTGGTGCGCGACATCCTGCGCAGCGAACGCGACCGTGGCGCCACGGTGTTTCTCAACTCCCACCTGCTCGGCGAGATCGAGGTGACCTGCGACCGCGTGGCGTTCATCAAGGAGGGCGAGGTGGTCGCCAGCCACGATCTCAACGCCGCCGCGCAGAACGAATTGCGGGTGGTGGTCGAGG
>JBOHRZ010000311.1:0-3745 GCA_050732975.1 Gemmatimonadales bacterium | reverse complement strand
CACACTGCGCGCCATGCGCGCCCGGCGTGAGCCGACCGTGTTCGTCACCGCGTACGACTTCCCCACCGCCGTTTTCGCCGATCGTGCCGGCATCGACGGCATCCTGGTCGGCGATTCCGCGGCGATGACGATGCTCGGTCATTCCGCGACGACGTCGATCGGGATGACGGAGATGCTGACCTTCGCTGCCGCGGTCTGCCGCGGCACCGCCCGCGCATTCGTGATCGGCGATCTTCCCTTTCTCTCCTACCAGACCGGCGATCGCGACGCGGTGCGCAACGCCGGCGTCTTCGTCGCCGCCGGTTGCGACGCGGTCAAGTGCGAAGGCGGGGCGCGCGTGGCGCGCCGGGTCCGCGCCATGACCGACGCCGGCATCGCCGTGATGGGTCATCTGGGATTGACGCCGCAATCGCTCGGCCAGCTCGGCGGATTCCGGGTGCAGGCGAAGACGGTCGCAGCGGCCGAGGCGCTGCTCCACGACGCGCTGGCACTGCAAGCCGCCGGGGCGTTCGCCATCCTGCTCGAAGCGGTGCCGCCCGAAGCGGCATCGTTCGTGCGCGCGCGCGTCGACCTGCCGCTGTACGGCATCGGCGCCGGCCCCGACGTCGACGGCCAACTGGTGATCTCGCACGACATCCTCGGATCGTTCGTCGGCGAGATCCATCCACGCTTCGTGCGCCGTTACGCCCATCTCGATGCGGCGATCGGCACCGCCTTCCGTGAATACGCCGCTGATGTCCGCGCGGGCCGCTTCCCGACGGCGGAACACTGCTATGCCATCGACGCCGTGGCCGAGCGCGAATTCGCCGCGGCGGCAACCTCTTCTACCACCATTCAGACCGCGAGCGCATCATGAGCGTGCCCCTCTTTCTCCCCGCCGTGCTGGCACGACTTGCCGACGGCAATCCCCTCCAAGCGCACGGTGCCACCGTCGGTGACGTGGTGGGCGACATTGCCGCGCGCTACCCCGCCCTGGCGCCGCGTCTTCGCGACGACGACGGCCAGCCCTATCCGTTCGTCACCTTTTACCTCAACGACGAAGACATCCGCTTTCACGGCGGCTTCGCGGCACCGGTGGGCGACGGCGACGAGCTCACGGTCGTTCCTGCGATCGCGGGAGGCTGACCGATGACGACTGCAACGCTCCCCGAACTTTCGCACGCCGAACTGCGACGTTACAGCCGTCATCTGCTGTTGCCCGACGTGGCACTCATCGGTCAGCGCCGGCTCAAGGCGGCGCGCGTGCTCCTGATCGGCGCCGGCGGGCTCGGCTCACCCGCGGCGCTCTATCTCGCCGCCGCCGGCATCGGCACGCTCGGCCTGGTCGACTTCGACACGGTCGACGCCAGCAACCTGCAGCGCCAGATCCTGCACGGCACCCGCGACATCGGCCGCTCCAAGCTCGCGTCGGCACGCGACCGGATCGCCGACATCAATCCGCACGTGCACCTCGAGAGCTACGAGACACAGCTCACGTCGGCGAACGCGCTGGAGATCATCCGCGACTACGACATTGTCGTTGACGGCACCGACAATTTCGCGACCCGGTATCTCACCAACGATGCGTGCCTGATCCTCGGCAAACCGAACGTGTACGCGTCGATCTTCCGGTTCGAGGGACAGGCGTCGGTGTTCGCGACATCCGACGGACCGTGCTATCGATGCCTCTTCCCAGAGCCGCCGCCTCCGGGACTGGTGCCGAGCTGCGCCGAGGGCGGCGTGCTGGGGGTGCTGCCCGGACTGTTGGGAACGATCCAGGCCACCGAGGCGATCAAGCTGATCCTCGGCGCGGGCGACCCGCTCATCGGGCGCCTGCTGCTGGTCGATTCCCTCGCGGCGCGGTTCCGGACGGTGCGTTTGCGGAAGGATCCGCAGTGCCCGGGGTGCGGTACCCGCGAGATTCGCGAATTGATCGACTACCAGCAGTTCTGCGGCGTCGGCGCGAACGTGGTGGATGAGGCGCTGCCGCAGATCACGGCGCGCGAGCTCGCCGAACGGCTGCGGCGCGGGGACGACATCGACCTGATCGACGTTCGCGAATCGTACGAACTCGACATCGCCCGGATCGACGGCGCGCGATCGATCCCGCTGGCCACGATCCCTGCGTCGCTCGACCGCATCGACTCGGCCCGCGACGTGGTGCTCTTCTGCAAGGGCGGCAGCCGCAGCGCCGCCGCGGTGAGCCATCTCCGCTCCGTCGGGTATCGCCGCGTGTGGAACCTCGTCGGCGGAATCAATGCGTGGAGCGAGGACGTGGATCCCAGCGTGCCGCAGTACTAGAACATGACGGAAGAGAGAGGAGAGTAGTGAAATGCAGGAGACGAATGCGACGGAGGAGACGAAGGAGAGTGACGAAGGTGACGGAGGGAGGTGCGAAGTGCTGAAAGCACTGCCGCAGCGATGCAAGGCGTGCGGGTTCGAGCAGGAGGCGGCGCCGGTCGCTATTTGTGAACGCTGTCTCGGGCCGCTTGAGCCGGTGTATCCGGCGAGTCGGCGCTATCCCTCCCGTGAGACAATCGCAGCACGGGCGCCCAATCTCTGGCGATATCGTGAATGGCTGCCATTCGAGGGGGAGCCGACGATCTCCCTCGACACCGGCTTCACGCCGCTGGTCGAGTCGCCGCGACTCGCCGACCGGCTCGGCGTTGCTCGGGTCTGGATCAAGAACGATGCGGCGTCGCACCCGTCGTTGTCGTTCAAGGATCGCGTGGTCGCGTCGGCGCTGAACGCGGCCCGCAGCTTCGGTCTCGACACTGTTGGCTGTGCATCGACCGGCAATCTCGCCAACGCGGTCGCTGCGCAAGCGGCGCGCGCCGGGCTGACGTCGTGGATCTTCGTGCCCGAAGACCTCGAGCTCGGCAAGATCGTCGGTACCGCCGTGTACGGGCCGAATCTGGTTCGCGTCCGTGGGCACTACGACGACGTGAACCGGCTCTGTACCCAGCTCGCCGACCGGTTCGGTTGGGGCATCGTCAATGTGAACCTGCGCGGATACTATGGAGAGGGTTCCAAGACGATGGCGTTCGAAATCGCCGAGCAGCTCGGCTGGCGGTTGCCGACCGCCGTGGTGGCGCCGATGGCGGGCGGATCGCTGGTGACGAAGCTGCGCAAGGGATTCGGCGAATTCGTTCGCGACGGTCTGGTGCACGGCGATCTGCCGAGGATGTATGGCGCGCAGGCCGCCGGCTGCGCACCGATCGTGCGGTTGGTCGAGCGAGGAGGAGGCGGCATCGTTCCTGAAGTGCCCGCCACGATTGCGCGTTCGATCGCGATCGGTAATCCGGCCGACGGGACGTTCGCCGCCGAGACGATTCGCTCGACGGACGGATGGGCCGCCGCGGTGAGCGATCCGGCACTGGTCGATGGCATCAAGGTGCTCGCCGAAACGACGGGAATCTTCACCGAAACTGCCGGCGGCGTCACGGTGGCGGCGGCGCTGGCGCTGGCCGATGCCGGGCGGTTTCGCGATGACGACGAGGTGGTGCTCTGCATCACCGGCAACGGACTCAAGACGGTCGAGGCAATCGGCGGGGTGCTGGCGGTAGCACCCATCGTCAATCCGCGGGCCCGGGAGGTCGCCGCCCTGGTCGCCGGTCAGGTGGCATAGGGCGAGGGACCCGGTGCGGGTTGGCGTCGCGGGCCTTATCATTTGAGCAACCCTCGACAGCCAACTTGCCGACCCGGAGGTCCCTCGTGACGACCCGCCGCTCGTTCCTCTCCGCCATGGCCGCGACCGGTGTCGCCC
>JBOHRZ010000310.1:0-3750 GCA_050732975.1 Gemmatimonadales bacterium | reverse complement strand
GACCTCCAGATCGTCTACACCCACTATTCGCCATCGGCCGTGACGCTGGCGCAAACCATCGGCGCTGACTGGAGCGGATATCTCTGCTACGATCGCGCCGGCGACGTCGACCGGATGCTGACTGCGGCGGCGCCCGAGTTGCTGGTGTTCACCAAGCTTGACCTCTGGCCCGAGCTGACATTACGCGCGCACGCCCGCGGCACCCGGGTGGCGATGGTGGCCGCGACGGTCGATCCGCAGAGCACTCGGCTGCGCTGGCCGTCCCGAACCATGACGCGCGACGCTTACGCCGCGCTCGACGCTATCGCCGCTGTGTCCAACGGCGACGCCGACCGGCTGGCCGAACTCGGCTGCGATCGCGAGCGCATCACGGTATGCGGCGACCCGCGAGTCGACTCAGTGCTGGATGCGGTCGACGCCGCGGCGTCCACCGCGCTTCCTGCCGACGCGCATCCCGAATCGACGCTGGTGGCCGGGAGCACCTGGCCGGCTGACGAGAATGTCGTTCTCGAGGCGTTCCGGGCGGTCCGGCAATCCCACCCGGCGGCGCGGCTCATCATGGCGCCGCACGAGCCGACAGCAAAGCACCTCGCCGGGGTCGATTCGCTCGCCGCGCGGTTGGGGCTGCCGGCGCCGGTGCGTTCGAGCCAGCTCGCCGCGGGCGATGCGGCGCTGGTCCTGGTCGACGAAACGGGAAAGCTGGCTCGCCTCTACGCTCTCGGTATCGCGGCATACGTCGGCGGCGGGTTCGGGCGGCGGGGAATCCATTCCGTGCTGGAACCGGCCGCATGGTCGCGACCAGTGGTGATCGGCCCGCATGATCGCGGCAATCGCGACGCCAAGCTGTTGGAGCGCGCGGGAGGGCTGGTCCGTCTCACCGATCGAGGAGCTGTGGCTCAGTTCGCGCGAACCTGGCGCGCATGGATGCACAACGCCTCGATGGCCCGGCGGGACGGCGAAGCGGCGCGCGCCGCACTGGCGCGCGAACGTGGTGCGTCGATGCGGAGTGCGGCGGTGCTCACCGCACTGCTTGTCGCCGGTCCGCCCGGCGCCTCACCGGCTCGTCTGCCGGCCGGCCTCTAAGCGTCCGGCTCGGCGCCCATCTCATTGGACCGTGGAGTTTCGTGCGCCGTTCTGACCACGGATAACAGCGGATGGAGCAGATCAAGCGGATAGAACTCGGGGTGGACTACCCGCACACTCGGGTTCCCCTCGACAATCGGAGCTTCACCGGGCCGGAATGTCCGGTACCCAGTACTATCCGCGCTTATCCGCTCCATCCGCTGTTATCCGCGTTCAAACCGTCGCCCCGAACGCCGTCGACAGCGAGCATGGGTGCCGAGCCGCGAAACCGGGGCGCAAGACGCACCGCCGGGCGACGCTCAGCTCAGGGCGTGAATCCCAGACCGAACGAGAGCACGCTCGGGTTGCCGTTCTCCTGGGAGCGACGGTCATACGCCGCGCGGATCATCACTCCGCTCAGCAGCGCCAGATCGACGCCACCGCTGATCCCGAAGCGGGAATCGCTGGGGATCCCGCCGTTGTACTTCATCACATCGAGGCGCGGCGCAATCCAGGGCTTGATGGCGAACGCCGGATTGGGGATCGTCGCGGAGAAACCAACCGAAATCGGAATGTGGGTGAAATGCGCACCGCCCTCGCTCCAGTGCCCCACCCCGCCCTGCAGCGTGATCCGGAACGGCACCAGCGGCCCGCCCAGCAGCCGCAGTGTGGCGTTGAAGCCTGGTGACCAGAAGCCGCCGCCGCCCTTGGGCGAGTAGTGCGAGATCATCCCGGCCACGCCGAAGAATCCGAAGCCGATCTGGGCGCGTCCCTCGATCGCGGTGCCCTTACCGTACGCTTCGTTGGGAACCCCCACGTCGGCGCCGACGCTCAATCCGGACGGGGCTCCGTTGTTGACCACCGGGATGCCGGCAACCTGCGCTGCCGCGGGCGCGGCGGCAATGGACGCGATCATCCCCAGCGTGAGTAAGGCGCGAGCACTCATCACCACTCCAGGTTCAGTGCAGGAAAGCGGCGGTGAATCCGATTCCGCTGGCGTCGCCGATCGCGGCACTGAACCGCAGGTCGAGACGTGGCGTGATCCGGGCGTCGAGCCCGAATCCCAACGACAGATCGGTACCGCTTGCGTCACCGAATAGTAATGTGACGACCGGCTGCACGTAGGGTACCAGCGAGATCTGCGACCCCTCGACCAGCACCCGTCTGCCCATCGAGAACCCGATCGGCAGATACCCGACCGTGGCACCGCCGCCACTCTCGAAGCCAATGCCGGCGGTCAACGAACCGTCAAGCGGAAACGACTCGGTATGCGTCACCAGGCGCGCGCGCAGGTCGGTGCCGAGCAGGAGGTTGGTGTAGGAGTGACGGCCGGGGCCGCTGTGGAAGCCGCCGCGGAAGCCGAGATCGACCGTGTGCGTCAACCCGGCGCGGTACGACCCTTCGAGGTCGTAACCCGCGCCGGGCTCGGAAAGCGAGATGGCGAATTCACTGTGAGCGAAGGCGCGGTACGGCGCCTGGTAGATGGGCGTCCCCGTCGACTGCGCCGGCGCCGCGGCGGCGACCACCACGAGCAGCGCCGCGCCCAGCGCGAGGCTAGCGCGTCCCATCGGTGCCCCGATCGATTCGTTCGGCCAGAATCCGCACAGTATCCTTGACGACCTGGAGGAAGCCGCCTTGCACGCGGAATTCGCGGACCACGCCGTCGGTGCGCACCACCAGCGTGCCGCTGCCGAGCATCGTCATCAGCGGCGCGTGGCCGGTGAGGATGCCGACCGAACCATCGATCGCCGGCGCCACGACCGAATCGGCGTCGCCATCGAAGACTGCCGCGTCGGGGGAAATGACGGTGACGCGCATCACCCCTGCAATTCCTTGGCGCGGGCGACCACATCGTCGATCGCGCCCTGCATGTAGAAAGCCTGCTCGGGAAGCGAGTCGAACTCACCCGACAGCACTCGCTCGAACGATGAGATGGTGTCTTCCAGCTTGACGTACTTGCCGGCGAAACCGGTGAACTGTTCGGCGACGTGGAACGGCTGCGACAGGAAGCGCTGCAACCGGCGCGCCCGGCCGACGATCTGCTTGTCCTCTTCGCTCAGTTCGTCCATGCCGAGGATGGCGATGATGTCCTGGAGCGCCTTGTAGCGCTGCAGCGTGCGCTGCAGGCCGATCGCGACGTTGTAGTGCCGTTCGCCGATGAACTCCGGCGCGAGAATCCGCGACGTCGAGTCGAGCGGGTCGACCGCGGGATAGATGCCCAGCTCGGCGATGGCGCGAGAGAGCACCACGGTGGCGTCGAGGTGAGCGAACGCCGTAGCCGGCGCGGGATCGGTGAGATCATCGGCCGGAACGTAGATCGCCTGCACCGAAGTGATCGATCCGTTGCGCGTCGACGTGATCCGCTCCTGCAGGTCACCCATCTCGGTTGCCAGCGTCGGCTGGTATCCCACAGCGCTCGGCATCCGCCCGAGGAGCGCGGAGACTTCGGCGCCGGCCTGCGTGAAGCGGAAGATGTTGTCGATGAAGAGAAGGACGTCCTGTCCTTCGACGTCGCGGAAATACTCGGCGACGGTAAGGCCGGAGAGTCCGACGCGGAGGCGTGCGCCCGGGGGCTCGTTCATCTGCCCGTAGATCAGAGCGCAGCTCTTGAGCACGCCCGATTCCTTCATCTCCAGGTAGAGATCGTTGCCTTCGCGAGTCCGCTCACCCACGCCGCAGAAGACCGAC
>JBOHRZ010000309.1:0-3752 GCA_050732975.1 Gemmatimonadales bacterium | reverse complement strand
ATGACGCGGCCGTCCGTTTTCCCCAGCAATTGCCGGTTGTGGGAAACTCGCGGTGTGGATAACTCCTCTACGCCATCGCCTTCGCCGCTGCCGCCATCTCCTCCGGTGTCACCACCGCCGTGCCGCGCTTGCCGACTTTGAGCCCGGCCGCGATGTTTGCCAGCCACGCCGCTTCTCCCATGTCGGCTCCCGCGGCGAGCGACAATGCAATCCAGGCCGCGACGCTGTCGCCGGCTCCCGATACATCGAAGACCTCGCGGGCGATTCCCACGCCGCGCCGGATCGGCTGGCCCGGCGATACGAGGGCCACGCCTTCGGCGCCGAGGGTGAGGACCAGGTGCTCGGCGCCGACCCGCCGCCGGGCATTCTCCAGGTCGGCGTCGTCGCCGGTGAACTGTGCGGCGAAGGCCGCATCGAGTTCGGCGCGGTTCGGCTTGAAGACCGTGGCTCCGGAAAAGGCGAAGAAGTGCCGCAGCTTGGGGTCCACCACGATGGGAATCGGTCTGGCGCGCGCTGCGGCGATCAGTTCGGAAGCGAACGATGCGTCCATGACGCCTTTGTCGTAGTCCTCGATCAGCAGGACGTCGGCCTCCGCAACTCGACCATTGGCCGCAGCGGCAAGAGCGTCACGGAAGCGATCGGGGAGCCGATTGTCGACCTCGGAATCGATGCGGACCACCTGTTGCCCCTGCGCAATCAATCTGGTCTTGCAGGTAGTTGGCCGGCCGGGGACCGTCACCAGTCCGCTGGTTGCAATCCCCAGGGCGGCGAGCGCGCCGTTCAGCGCCATCCCGGCGGGATCATCGCCGATGCATCCGGCGAGGAGCGGAATGGCTCCGGTGGCCGCGATGCTTGCGGCGACGTTCGCCGCGCCGCCGGGCGCATCGCGCTCGCTCTTCACCGTCACCACCGGTACCGGAGCCTCGGCAGAGATCCGCTCGGCATCGCCGACCAGATAGCGGTCGAGCATGACATCGCCAACAACCGCGATCCGGGTCCCGGCCATCCGTTTCACCAATTCGTCGAGGCGATCCGGCGAGACCGGGGCGAGTGTGCCTGGCATGGCCCGAAGCTAGCGAGTTGCCGTCGCGGCGAGGACGGTTGCCACGATATCTTCGCGCATGCAGGAATTCTCGGTGGTCTCGTCGCGAGGTGGAAGGAAGGAATCCGAGCACACGGTCTCGGTCATCGTCGTCGACGCGGGCGGCGCGGTCGTTGCACACGCCGGCGATGCGGAGCTGGCCACCTTCTGGCGGTCAGCGTCCAAACCCTTTCAGCTCTATCCGCTTGTCGCCGACGGAGGCGTCGAACGATTCGATCTCGACGACGCCATGCTGGCCCTCGCCTGTGGCTCGCACAACGGCGAATCGGTGCATCGCGAAATCGCGGCGCGGTGGCTGGCGCGGATCGGCGTGTCGGAAGCGGATCTGGTATGCGGAGGTCACCCGTCGCTCTGGCCGGCACTTGCCGAGGCGATGATCCACGACGATGTCACCGCGACGCCGATCTGGAGTAATTGCTCCGGCAAGCACGCCGCGATGCTGGCGTCGGCGCGGCTCCACGATTGGGGGATCTCCGGCTATGAATCGCCCGATCATCCGGTTCAGCGGTTGATTGCCGCCTCGATCGCCCGCTGGACGGCGATCCCGGAATCGTCGCTGGCCTGGGGTCTCGACGGCTGCAACGCACCCGCAGTGGCGCTGCCGCTCGCCGGGATGGCACGGGCATACTGCGCCCTGGGTGAAAGCCCCGATGCCGCCATCAATCGGATCCGGACCGCGATGCTCGGTCAGCCATACCTGGTTGCCGGGGCCGAGCGCCTGGACACCGTGCTGATGCAGGCCTGGTCCGAACGGGTCATCGCCAAGATCGGTGCCGATGGTGTCTACTCCGCGGCCCTGCCGGGGCTGGGTCTCGGGCTCGCGCTCAAGGTGCACGACGGTGACATGCGCGCGGCCGCCGTTGCGCTCGTCGCGGTGCTGGAGGCACTGACCGGGCGTTTCGCTTCCGCCCAGTCATGGCCGACCGACACGCTCGGCACATGGCGGCAACCGGTAATCCGGAACACCCGCTCGATCGAAACCGGGCGGATCGAGACCCGCGGCGGTCTTGCCTGGGCATGAATCGCGGCGCGCTGAGCGACACCACGACGGCGTTGGTGCGCCTCGCCGCGGCGATTGCGGACGGCGACGGCGACCGGCTCTCCGCCGCGATGCGTGGCGCGACCGATGCCGGTGTCGCGGCGCTCGCCGTCGACGAGTTGCTGCTGCAATCGGTGCTGACCGTCGGCTGGCCTCGGGCGCTGGTGGCGGCCGAGGCGTGGCGCGCCGTAGCGGGACCGGCGCAAGCCGGTACCGTCGCGCCGGAGTCCGACCACGATATCCAGCGTCGCGGCGAAGCGACCTGTCGCATCATCTATGGGCCCAGTTACGACAAGCTCCGCGGCAACGTTCGCGCGTTGCACCCCGATTTCGACCATTGGCTGATCACCGATGCCTACGGACGCATTCTCTCGCGCCCTGGCCTGGAGCTGAAACTCCGTGAACTGTGCACCATCGCGCAGACCGGGGTGCTCGACACGCCGCGGCAGCTGCATTCCCATCTCCTCGGCGCGCTGCGCGCGGGGGCGTCCGTCGACGAGATTGACGCTACCCTCGACGCGATCGAACCCGTGCTCGGTGCCGCACGGCACGCCGCGGCCGCTGCGGTCTGGACCGCGGTCCGCCCGGCAGTATCGACATGAGCTTCGTCGATCGTGTCGTCGTGGAGGTATCGGGCGGCCGCGGCGGCGATGGTGCGTCGTCGTTCGCCCGCTTCAAGTACAAACCGAAAGGCGGTCCGGACGGCGGCGACGGCGGCAACGGCGGTTCGGTCTTCCTGCAGGCGGTTGCCAACCTCGCCACGCTCCTCGACTACCGCTACCAGAACACCTGGCGGGCAGGGTCCGGGCAGCACGGCAAGGGCAAGACGATGACCGGCGCTTCGGCTGACGATGCCATCCTGCCGGTGCCGCCCGGCACGGTGATCGAGGACGAAGCGACGGGGGAACGACTGGGGGAGCTCCTCCGGGTCGGTGATCGGCTGCTCGTCGCGCCGGGCGGGCGCGGCGGCCGCGGCAATGCCCGCTTCGCGACGGCGACTCATCAGGCGCCACGGGAATGGGAAGAAGGCCGGCCCGGCCGCCACCGGCGCCTGGTCCTTACCCTCAAGCTCATCGCCGATGTGGGCCTCGTAGGCGAGCCGAACGCGGGAAAAAGCACCCTCCTCTCGGTAATCAGTGCCGCGCGCCCCAGGATCGCTGACTATCCGTTCACCACGCTGGAGCCGAACCTCGGTGTGGTTTCGCTGGGCAGCGGACGGACCTTCGTCGTGGCGGACATTCCCGGCATCATCGAAGGGGCGCACGCGGGCAAGGGACTCGGGTTGCGCTTCCTGCAGCACATCGAGCGGACCCGCGTTCTCGCCTACCTGGTGCCGCTCGATGTCGACGATCCCGTCGCGGTGTATCGCCGGCTTCGGCGTGAAGTCGCGTCGTATTCGGCCCCGCTCGCCGACAAGGCGCACCTGGTGGTCCTGACCAAGCGCGACCTGCTGCCCGCAACGGCGCCGATGCCGACCATCGAGGCGCCCGATGCCGTGGCTGTGTCGGCGATCTCGAGCGCGTCGGGGCAGGGGCTCGACGTGCTGCTTGAACTGCTATGGACTCTGATCGAGCGCGCTCGCGCCGAGGACGAGGGTGATGACACTGACGA
>JBOHRZ010000308.1:0-3774 GCA_050732975.1 Gemmatimonadales bacterium | reverse complement strand
CCCTAACCAACCGCCGTTCGGCGCGGCATGCATCAGGAAGGAGAAGTTGAGGAACAGGCCGCCCAGGATGAAGATCCACAGGCTCATGGCATTGAGCCGGGGGAAGGCGACGTCACGCGCACCGATCAGCAACGGCACGAAAAAGTTGAAGAACATCGCGCTGATCGGCATCACGGCAAGGAAGATCATCGAGGTGCCGTGCATGGTGAACAACTGGTTGTAGAACTCGGGGCTGACCAGGTGATTGTCGGGCTTCATCAACTGGAGCCGGATGACTTCCGCCTCGAGTCCGCCGATCAGGAAGAAGACGAACGCCGCGGCGCCGTACAGAATGCCGACCTTCTTGTGGTCGACCGTCGTGAGCCATTCGATCACCGCGCTACGTTGGGCAACGGCGGCATGCGCCGGCTCGAGAACCGTGGTGGCCATATGCGTCAGTACCCTCGTTCCGGCGTCAACGCAGCGTCCGCAGGTACGCGATCAGCGCACGCGCCTCATCGTCGGTGACCGGCGGAATCACCATCTTCACGTCGGGCTTCACCTGCTGGGTGTGCTGCAGCCATTCCTTGAGATTGTCGTCGGTATTCGGCAGCCAGCCCGCTGCGATCATCTTGCGAGTCGCGATCCCGGCCAGATTCGGCCCGATGTTCAACGGGCTCTTCCAGTTCACCGAGGAGAACGAGTGGCAGTTGACGCAGCCTTTGGCGGCGCCGCCAGTGAGTTTCTGACCCTGGGCAATCAGCGAATCGGACGGCGTCGTCTCAGCGATTGCCGCCGCCGCAGGGAGCGCCGCGCCGGTTGCGGGTTTCGCCGCGACCGGCTTCCCGTTGGCTGCGACCAGCGAGTCGCCGTGCCGGAGATCGACCCAGGCATTGAAGCTGTCGGCCGGCTGCACCATCAGATAGAAATCCATCCGGGCGTGCTCGGTGCCGCAGTATTCACCGCAGGCACCCGGAAACGCGCCGGTGACTTCGGCCGTGAACCAGAGCCGGGTCTCGCGGTTGGGGAAGACGTCGCGCTTCCCGGCGAACTGCGGGACCCAGAACGAGTGAATCACGTCGGCCGACTTGAGCCGCAGGTCGACCGTCCGATTCACCGGCACGTGCAGTTCGTTGGCCGTAGTGATCCCCAGGTCCGGATACCGGAACTCCCAGAACCACTGGTGGCCGATCACCTCGACCTTGAGCGGCGGCTGGCCGTCAGGCGAACTGGTGGGAATCCGCGCCGTCGAGAAGATCGTCCGCACCGTCGGCACGGCGACGATCGCCAGCACGACCGCGGGGACGATCGTCCAGACGATTTCCACGACCGTGCTGCCGTGAATCTGATGCGGCTCGGGATCGTCCGGCTTGCCGCGGAAGCGGAACACCGCCCACAGCAGCGCACCCTCGACCAGGATGAACACCAGCGTCGCGAGATAGACGGTCTTCATGAAGACCGCATCCACGATGGTCGAAAAATCCCCGCGCGGCGACAGGGTGGACTGCGGGAATGGGCCGCTGCATCCCACCAGCAACGCCGTAGTTACCACGACAACCAGGCCGAGCGGTTGGTACCACCGTTTCGGCACGCGGAGATGTCGCATCAGCTCAGCATCCGTATCGCTTGTGAGGCGGTTCGCAAAGGGAAATTCGAGCTACAGCATAGCGAATGTGGCGATGCCGGTCAAGGAAAATCGCGCGCGCCGGCTGTGGCCCGTCCAGCGGCAAGAATCCCCTTTGCCCGACGGAGGCAGTATGTTGAGGCGTCAGCGGTCCATGCGGTGTCTGCCGAATGGGCCGCCGGTCGTTTTTTCGTCGCCGGTAGCGCTGGCGGCGGAGGCTCCCGCTCACCAATGGTGCGGCAATGATCCGGGACATGCGAGAAAAGTTGAGCCGCGAGATCGCGGAGCTCACGCACGAGCTCGCGGTCACCCTGCCGCAGGCCATCGCCACCGCGGTGGAGATGGGCGACCTGCGCGAGAATGCCGAGTACAAGTCCGCCCTCGAGCGGCAGCGCTTCGTCCAGGCCCGCCTCGGGCAGCTGCATCAACGGATGAGCCAGCTCAACCAACTGGCCAACACGGAGGCACCCACCGACCGTGTCGGGCTGGGGTCAAAAGTCGTCGTCGAGGACCTCCAGAGCGGCGATACTGACGAGTACACTCTGGTCCTCGCCGAGATGATGGACATCGATGCCGGCCACATCTCTCTCGCGTCGCCCCTGGGCCGCGCGCTCAAGGACCGCAGAGTCGGCGACGAGGTGGTGCTGCAGCTCCCGACCATGCGCCGCCGGCTTCGGATCACTGCACTCGTCACGGTCCACATGCAAGGCGGGGGATGAGTGGACGCTCCCCTGACGACGCCGTGGTGCGCCGACGACGCGGCCCCGTTGCGACCTGCCTGATCCGCGCCCTGCAGTTGCGGTGCATCGCCTGCGGAGCCCGGCCGGTGCTGCTCAGCTGGTTCCGTGAAGCGCCCAATTGCCCCCGGTGCGGTTTCCGCCTCGACCGCGCCGAGGACGGCTACTGGCTTGGCAGCTACAACGTGAACCTGGGCGTGACGCTGCTGCTGAGCACCGTGGGGATTGCGGGAGCCATCTGGTTGCAGTGGCCCTCGCCGGACTGGACCGGAATCACCATTGGTGCAGTAGCGGCTGGCATCGTCGTCCCGATCGCGATCTTCCCGTGGACCAAGACTTTCTATCTGGCGCTGGATGTCATCTTCCGGCCGCCGGCCGAAGAGGATTTCGTGACGCCGGCCGAGCCGGCGCTGAATCGGAACCGCCGCTAGCACCCTCATCAGTTTCGGTATATCTTCGGTTTTCGGGACATTCATGCCGAGGGCGTACTGATGGAAATCAAGGATAATCCTGAGGTAATCTCGCAAATAATGCCCGAACCGATCCCGAAAACGATATCATCGTTGCAGACCGGGCTGAGGGGATTTGATGTGAGCCGATGCCCCGACTGCGGTTCGCCGACGGTGCGTGCTTCGGGATGCGTTTCGTGCCCCCGGTGCGGTTGGAGCCGGTGTGGCTGACGAGCAGTTCGACGCCTTGGGCGAATCTGGTCCCGACGGCTGGCAGGAAATCGAGCGGCTCCGCCGTGGAACCAGCTTCATCGCCATCACGCCGCGCCGGGTGCTCAACCCCCCGTCTGCGACCGGGATGAAGTTCTGGTCGCTCAACCCCTACATCGGCTGCGAGTTCGGCTGCTCGTACTGCTACGCGCGCGACACCCATCGCTGGACCGTCGAACGTGCCGCCGATCGGCGCGATGCGGCGCCGGCGGCGCATGACGCCGCCGCGATGCCGCCCGATGAATCGTTCGAACGCCGCATTCTTGTCAAACGCGGTGCCGCCGAGAAGCTGCTGCGGACACTGCATCCTGACCGGCTTCGGGGCGCGTCGCTGATGATCGGGACCGCGACAGATCCCTACCAGCCGGCCGAACGGCGTTTCGGCGTGACGCGGTCGCTGCTCGAGGCGCTGCTCGGATTTCGCGAACTGCGGCTGGGCATCATCACCAAATCGCCGCTGATCGTTCGCGATGCCGGTCTCCTGGTACGGCTCACCGAGCAACACGACGTCTCCATCTCGATTTCGATTGCCTCGGTTGACGCGCCGCTGTTGCGGCGCCTCGAACCGCGAACACCGACCCCGGCGGCGCGGCTCCGTGCGTTGCGACGCCTCGCCGGTGCCGGGCTTCGTTGCAGCGCGCTGATTGCACCGATCCTGCCCGGCATCACCGACGGCCGCAGCGCGCTGCGCGCCGTGGTCCGGGCGGCGCACGAC
>JBOHRZ010000307.1:0-3777 GCA_050732975.1 Gemmatimonadales bacterium | reverse complement strand
ATGGCGTTGAGCGCACCGCGGACCTTGAACGACCCGGTCTTCTGCAGCGATTCGCACTTGAGATGGAATGTCGCGGCGCCGGTACGCCGCGCCACCGTCTCGGAACCGATCACCGGTGTGAGATGGACGCGTTCGCTGATCACGCGCTGGGCGGCGCGGACGTCGTCGAGCGTCGGTACGGTGTGATCGGCAGTCACCCGCCGAAGGTAATCACCGCCGGACGGGAGCCGGCGCCCACGCGCCGGCCCCGCCGGTATCCTACTGCTTGGTGATCTGTCCGCGGATCTCTCCATCGGGATGCGCCGCGGTGTGGACGTTGACGTATGCGTTGCCGTTGTTGAGCAGCGTCCGGAGCGAATCACCCGAGACGCCGCGGCTGGCGGGCTTGCTGAGATCGATCACGCCCGAAGCGATCCGCCCGGAAGCCTCCTTGTGCGTCAGCATGAAGGCGTAGACGACGGGGCCAGACTGCCCGGGCGCGCCGACATGGATATGGGCCGCCGCCGGCGGGCCGGACAGTCCGGAGACGTCGATCGTGAAGGTCACCCTGTTGCCGGTCATGCTGAACTTTGCCGTGCCCGTGGCCTTGGAATCATTGGGCGGCGTTTCGCTGCTGGCCCCCATCTGCGCGACGTACTTGACGCTCTGCGCCGGAGCGGAGTGGACGCCGGCGGCGAGCAGCGCCGCGGAGATAGCGAGACCGGAAATGCGGATCGACATGCCTGGCTCCTGAGAGGGTGACACCGCCCGCAACAGACGCCCGCGAATCGCGGGTGGCGGGACACCGAAGGAGACGCCGGGCGCGGTCCCGCCCGCACCGGCCGGTAGCCGGCGGCTACGTGGTACTCGTCGCTGGCGCCGCCGAGGTGGCCGCCTGCGCGCTCCGGACCTGCTTCAGCCCGTCCTGAATCATGCCCAGAACCAGGAGCCAGGCGGCTGCCCCCAGGATCACGTACTTGCCGTAGAGTGGCAGATTGATGCCGTCGTAGTTCCAGATCATGTGCATCAGCATGCAGATCGCGACCACGCGCAGGAACTTCGGGTTGACGAGCATGTCGGAGCGGAAGGGCTGATCGCCTCGCACCCGCCAGAGCGCGGCTCCAACCAGCCCGGTCCAGAGGACATGGCCGCCGAGCACACTGAGCAGGCCGCGTTCGGTGATCGAGTGGAACATCGCCGCGGCGCTGCCGCCGTCATCGACCCCGGCCCGGAACGCGTATCCCGCCGACTCGAAGACGGCGAACCCGGTGCCGACCGCCGCTCCGAGCAGCAGGCCGTTCAGGGTCCACCGGTACCGCGGCTTCCGGACCACGAGCAGCAAGGTGAGACCCTTGCCGGTTTCCTCGATGATCCCCGCGGCCGCGGCGCCGAGGACGTTGTCCAGGTTGGTCCACTGGAAGAAGAAGAGCGACACGACGATCGACACCAATCCGCCGAAAAGCACCAGCTTCACGACCTGATAGAGCGAGATGTTGCGGGGGACGTTCACTTCGAAGAAGAAGATCAACAGCGCGAGTGGCACGGCGACCGCGCCGATCATGATCAGCCCGGGAATCAGGTTCTCATTGTAGAACTGATTCCACGCGTAGGCGAACAGCACGTAGAGCACGAGCACCATGCCGAACACCCGGACGAAGATCCACGGTTTGGGCCATGTGGCGTCGATCGCTTCGAGGCTCGGCGTCGTCGAGGCGGTCCCGACCGTGAAGAAGCTCTCGATCTCCTCATCGGCGTGTTTCTTGGTGACGTCGGCGAACATTTCCCGGGCATTCCACTCGCGCGGTCGCTCCACCCCGGCGGCTGACGAGAGATGATCACCGATGCGGCTGACGAATCCGAATACCGCGTCGGTGCTGCCGGGCCCATCAATGCGCCAGACCGAGCGGCCGAGCCGGAGCTGCTGCCCCGGCGCGAGCGAGGCATCGTTGACCGGATGTCCGTCGATGAACGGCGTGAGGGTCGTCAGGGCGCTGACACGGAGGTGGCTACCGTCGAAGTCGAGGGTGGCGAACTCGTCGGCGACGTCGGGATCGTCGCAGAGCAGGTGGCATCTGGCACCGCGGCCGGCCACGAAGCGACCGCTGCTCAGGGCGAGGCGTTTGCCCTGATCGGGGCCCGCGATGCAGACGAGGAACCACCCGCTCGGCGTGCTGGACGGAGATGTCGAAGTCATTGCTGCCTGATGCTGACGGGTGATGGCGACGGGCGCCGGCGCCGGAAGGCTCCCGGAATACGATACGGGCCGCGGCGCGGCGGCGCAAGCGCGCGGCTCGTTCGCGGGCCTGGCTACATTCCGTGGCGTGATCATGACATCAACCGGGACGGACCGCGGGCCGCGTGCGGCGACCACCGCGACCATTGCGCTCATCGTCGTGAGCGGTCTATTGCGCATCATCGCGGCCCGGTCGGTCGGGCTGGGCCTGGGTGAGGCCTATTACTTCGCCGCCGCAAAGCATCTCAGCCTCAGTTACTTCGATCAGCCGCCGGCCGCGGCATTCCTTGCCTGGCTCAGCCTGCGCCTCGCCGGGACCGTGTCGGATTTCGTCCTGCGGGCGCCGTTCGTCCTGCTGTTCGCCGGAACGACCTGGCTGATGTATCTCACCGGGCGGCGGCTGTTCGGCCCATGGGCAGGGTTCCTCGCCGCGCTGCTGCTCAACGTCACGCCGGTGTTCGCTCTCAGCACCGGGATCTTCTTTCAGCCCGAAGGTCCTCTGATGTTCTTCTGGCTGGCAACCCTCTATTTCCTTGCGCCGGTACTGCTCGGAGACGCCACGGGTGGCGCGGCTCGACGCGACTGGCTCGCCGCCGGTGCCATGCTCGGCCTCGCCCTGCTCAGCAAGTACACGGCCGTGTTCCTCGGCATCGGCGCGGTGATCTGGCTTCTGCTCCGGCGCGATCGCCGCGAATGGCTGCGCCGTCCCGAACCGTACCTTGCTGTCGCGGTGGCGTTGCTCTGCTTTGCGCCGGTGCTGGTGTGGAACGCGCAGCACCACTGGATTTCCTTCCGATGGCAGGGGGACCGCGGCACAGTCTGGCACGGCATTCACCTTGACTGGCTGTGGCACAACGTCAGTGGCCAGATCCTGGAGATCTTCCCCTGGATCTGGATCCTTCTCGTCGTCGAACCGTTCCGGGCGTGGCGAGGGCCCGTCGGTGACCACGCCGCACGCCGCATGCTGCTGTGTTTCGCGCTCCCGCCGATCCTGGCCTTCACCGCGGTCGCCGCGTACGCCAATATCGGCAATCACTTCCATTGGGGGACGCCCGGCTATCTCACCTTGCTGCTCGGGCTGGGGGCCACGTTCGAACGCGCGTTTCGTCGGGCGCGGGCCGTGCCGGCGCTCGTGATCGGAACGATCGTTGCCGCGTCGCTGGC
Organism: Gemmatimonadales bacterium; assembly: GCA_050732975.1. GTDB lineage: Bacteria > Gemmatimonadota > Gemmatimonadetes > Gemmatimonadales > GWC2-71-9 > Palsa-1233. Next base: position 401 of record JBOHRZ010000307.1, on the reverse strand, counting down.
TGGCATGGTGCTGGTGAACGTGCAGGCGGTTACCGGCCGGTTCTCGTCCGGGTTCGGCGCGGTGTCGCGCTGGCTGAGCGCCGGCAACGACGCCACGATCGAGCTGATCGATTACGACGCGCTCGACAGCGCGTTCCGCGAGCGCGGGCTGCTCGACCGCCCCGGCCTGTTCGTGTTTTCGGATCGCTGGTATGTCGGAGGGAAGGTCGATTACGCACTCCGGGGACGGCTGCCGTTTCTGCTGCTCAACCGGTCGGATCCCCGCGAGTACGCCTTCTTTGATTCTCCGGCGCGATGGGTCGGCCGCGAGGGGATCCTGGTGTCGAGGCGCGGGGAGCTGTCGCAGGTCGCCGCTGATTACGCCGGCTATTGCTCGGGGCTTGATTCGCTCGGATCGGTGC
>JBOHRZ010000306.1:0-3782 GCA_050732975.1 Gemmatimonadales bacterium | reverse complement strand
GTCCTGCACCGCGCGGGTGACCAGGATGGTGCGACCGCGGAGAATCGTGGTCTTCATCGTCTCAGCACCGCATGGGAGAGCTGTTGCCACGCATTGGAGGCGACAGCCTCGGGTTCGGCGCCTGTCGCCTCGGCGCGCGCGATGTCGCCATGCTCGTCACCCAGGACGGCAAACAGGTGAAGTGTGCCGGCGTCGTCGCGGCACCAGGCACCGAATGGCAGCGTGCAACCCGCTTCGGCGAGTCCGAGGATGGTGCGCTCGGCGTGGATCGTGGCCGCGATCCGCGCGTCATCGATTGCGGCGACCGCGTCGCGCACGGCGGTGTCGGTGCGCCGCACCTGCACCGCAACGGCGCCCTGTGCCGGCGCCGGGACGAACACCGATGGCTCGAGCCGGACCATGCGCATCCCTGCCGTCACGGATTCTCCGGGAGCGGCCGCGTGCTCCAACCGCGCGAGCCCGGCGGCGGCGAGCACGATCGCGTCGTAGCGGCGTTCGACCAGCGCCGCGATCCGCGTCGGCACATTGCCGCGAAGCAGCGCGACAGCAAGATCAGGTCGCGCCGCCTTGATCAGCGCCGTGCGCCGCGAGGCGGAGGTTCCCACCAGCGCGCCCGGACGAAGCGGCACACCGGCGATCTCATCTGCCACGGCGTCGGGGTGAATCAGCAGCACATCGGCGACGTCGAGTCGTTCCGGGACCGCGGCGATCGCAAGTCCGGGGTGCTGCAGCGAGGGCAGGTCCTTGTACGAATGCACCGCTGCGTCGATCCGGTTGTCGATGAGCGACGACTCGATTTCACGGACGAAAACGCCGAACGGCCCGACGTCACTGAAGCCGCGATCGGTGACCCGGTCACCGGTCGTGGCGATCACCACGATTTCGCAGTCGTGTCCGCGCGCGGTCAGGCGGGCGGCCACATCCGCGGACTGAATCCGGGCCAGCCGCGATCCCCGCGTGCCGAGGCGGATCTTCATGCATCCCCATCCGGCGCCGTACCTGTGGTCAGTTCGACTTCGTCGGCGGCTTCGCGCAGTTGCCTGGCCAGCGCCGGCTCGGTACTTCCGAAGAACGCGGCGACCGCGCCGGGACCGGCCTCCGAGGCGAGATCGCGCAGGCCCACCGACGGAAGGTGGGCGAATCGCGCCGCGAGTGTTTCGGCCCACCGCCGGATCGCCGCGCGTTCGACCTCGCCGAGCCCGGCGAGGTCGCGCCGGAAGAGCCGGTCGATTCCTTCGTCAGCGGTGTGACGGTATCGCTGCCGCAATTGTGCGATCAACGGACCGACCAGCCGTTCGGCCGTCTGCCGCCGGAACGCGGTGAGCGCTTCATCAACCATGGCTCGCGCGTCGCCGAATTCGAGCAGCAGACGGTGGCGGTCGGTGGCCGCCTCCTCGGCGATCTCGTGCATGCCGATCCGGGGCACGTCGGCGGCGGCGGCGTCCTCCGGCGCGACGTTGGCCGGGACGGCGAGGTCGACAATCAGAGGTGCGACTCCCGACGGCGCCCGCGCGGCGAGCCGCTCGAGATCGCCGCGCGACAGCACCGGTCCGGCGGCGCCGGTGGCGACGATCACCACTTCGACCGCCGGCGGATCGACGCGGAAGGCATCCAGCGCCATCGTCGCGGCCCCGAGGGTCTCGGCGAGCGCCATGGCGCGGTTCGCGGTCCGATTGGCGATCACCACCCCGACGCCGTCAGCCGCGAGCGCCCGGCCGCATTGCTCCGTCATTGGCGAGACGCCGACCAGCGCCACCCGCCCCGGCGTCTCGGCGAGGCGCTCCCGGGTGCGGCGGAGCGCTACGTCGGCCACCGAGACCCGGCCGACATGTGCTTCGGCGATCGGCCGCACCTGTCGGGCGACCCGCGTCGCTTCGGCGAAAAGACGGTCGAGCCGCGGATTGAGCAGGCCGAGCTGGCGCGATTCGTCGACCGCCTGCCGCGCCTGTTCGGCGATCTCGTGTTCGCCGACCCGGGCGGAGTCGAGTCCCGACACTACAAGGAAGAGATGTTCCGCAGCGCCTTCGCCCTGCCAGAGACGGAAGGTGTGTTCGGCTTCGCCGGGCCGGGCTTCGCGGCCGGCGAGCACCCCGAAGATCCGCCGTCGGGCCACGGGCAGCGGCAGCGAGCCGTCGGCGACGAAGGCGACTTCTACCCGATTGCAGGTGGCGAGATAGACCAGACCGTCGCTAGCGGCTGCCGTGGCGACCGCGGGGAGCCGTTCAATCCGCGCGTCGCGCGGAATGGTCAGCGCCGACAGCGCGTCGGCGTGATCATTTCGCCAGGAAGCGCCGATAACGGCGATCCGATGCATGCCGCATCATACCCGGCCCGCTGTCCAATGCGTCACAGAAGTGTCATGGCCCGCGATCGGGTGATTCGGTGGCGATCCGGATCAGGGACCGGACCAGCGACGGATGATCCTCCACGGCCGGGATATAGGTGAATCGCTTCCCGCCGGCCGCCTCGAAAGTCCCGCGGCCCCGGATCGCGATCTCTTCGAGCGTTTCGAGCCCTTCGGTGAGGAACCCGGGGGTCATCACGGCAACGGTTCCGACGCCGCGGGCGGGAAGGCTTGCCAGCACGTCGGCGGTCGCTGGGGCAAGCCACGGTTCCGGTCCGAAACGGGACTGATAGGCCAACGTCGCCCGCGCCGCCGGCCAGCCGATCCGCTCCAGCAGCGCCGCGCACGTCCGGCCGCAGTCTTCGACATACAGGTTGCGCTCGCGGCGGGCGTAGCGCCGGGGTATACCGTGGAAGGAAATCACAAGGTGCTCTGGAGAGTCGGCACCGACGGCTCCCTGCCAGCGGGCGGCGAGGGCGTCGATATATCCCTCGTCGTCGGGAGGAATCAGGCGATCGCGCAATCGGTGGCCGATGCCGGTCGTTGCCGCGGCTTCCCGCGCGCGGTCGATCGCGGTGCCGGTCGTGGCTCCCGTCCGGTGCGGGAACAGCGGGACGACGACAACCGGGTGCCGAGCATCCTGCTCGATGCCGGCCAGCACTTGTTCCAGCGACGGCGCGCCATACCGGTATGCGGCGATGACCTGAATCCGGTCGCCGGCCTGGGCGCGAACGGCGGCGACGATCCGCTCGGTCGCGACCCGGAGCGGCGAACCCTCCGGGGTCCAGATGCTGCGGTACTGGCGGGCGACGCGTTCCGGCCGTGATCGAAGCACCATGGTATGGAGAATCGGAAACCAGAGGAAGCGCGGCAGGTCGACGACCTGCGGGTCGGACAGGAACTCGGCGAGGAATTCTCGGACACCCGCCGCGTCGGGCGTCGCGGGTGTGCCGAGATTGACCAGCACCAGATGCGCTTCGGGTCGGGCCATCAGCAGAAGGTAGCCATGCCAGCGATCGGCGCCGGCCGGGATTAGAGTTCATCGGACCGCAAACCTCCCGCCGTCGATCCCGTTGTTGTCGCGGCTCGTGTCGGCATCGAATTCGTGGGTAGAGCCCCACCGCGTCATACCGGAATCGTGCGTGAAATCAGTGCTGGAACACCTGTTCACCTTTCTCTTCAAGTATCCACCGCGACTCTATCAGCGCGGTGACTTCGTGGTGTCGCCGGTGGTGCCGATTGCGCTGCTGATCGTCGGCCTGGCGGTGATCGCGGCGATCGTAGTTTTCGCCGTGCGGGCGCTCAAGGGGACGCGGTCCGCCGATCGCGTGGTGTTGGCGGCGCTTCGGCTGGCGGTCTTCGCGGTGATCGCCGGGTGCCTGCTGCGTCCCGCGCTGGCGCTCACCAGCGCTGTGCCGCAGCGCAACGTGCTGGGGGT
>JBOHRZ010000305.1:0-3786 GCA_050732975.1 Gemmatimonadales bacterium | reverse complement strand
CGCTGGAGGATATCGGCTGGCGCGCGACGGCCGCGGCTCTGTCCGATCTCGCGGCCGCCGCCGCGCATCCTGTCGGTGTCGTGACGGCGGTGATCGTGCCGCGCGACGCCGACCCCGAAGGCGTGGTCGCGCTGATGCGCGGCGTGGGGGCGGCCGCAGCGGCCGCGGGCGCGAAGGTTCTCGGCGGCGATCTCACGGCCGGCGAGATGTGGGCGGTGATCTCGACCGTATTCGGGCGCGCCGTGCGACGGATGTCGCGCACCGGCGCGCGCTCCGGCGATGGCCTCTGGGTCACCGGTACGCTGGGTGGCGCCCGTGCTGCGCTGGATTCGTGGCGCGGCAGCAAAGAGCCCGATCCGGCCGCGCGCGCTGCGTTCGCGCACCCGGTGTCACGGATCGCGGCGGCGCAGTGGCTCGCCGCCCACGGCGCCACTGCCATGATGGACATCAGCGACGGGCTCGGCGGTGACGCGGAGCATCTCGCGGCGGCGTCGGGTGTCGGCATCGAGATCGATCTCGCGCTGGTACCGCGGCATCCATCGGTCGATGCCGTCGCGGCACGCCGTCACGACGATGCGGAACTGGTCGCCGCGAGCGGTGGGGAAGACTACGAACTCCTGGTGACCATGCCGCCGGCGTTCGACGACTCCGCGGCGCTGCGCGACGCGACGGGGGTATCGCTCACCAGGATCGGAAGTATCCTTGAGGGCGCCGGAGTGCGGGCGCTGCTGCGTGGTGAGGCCCGCACCATCCGGGGGTATCGCCACCCGGTCTGAGTCCCGGTCGGAGGAATGGCACCATGCCGAAGCGACATCCTGCGGTTGCGGCTCTGCTCCTGGCAATCTTTGTCGCTGGCTGTTCCGCCGGATGGCGACCGTACTCGCTTGCCGCGTCCCCGCAACCGATCGACGAGCGCCAGATCATCGCATTCAATGCCGGCGGGAAGGAGTATCAGCTCCACGCTGTCCGTGTCACCGCTGACTCGATCAGCGGGATTCCGTGGACGGCGCATGTTGCCTGCGAGGCGTGTCGCGTGACGTTCGGGCGAAAGGACGTGTCGAACCTGCGCACCGGTGATCCGGGACGAGGAACGTGGAGCATCGTGCTGCCGTTCGTCGCGATCGTCGGCGGAATCGTGTTCGTCTACGTGATGGTGCGCCATGCCGATTACAGCTGAGTCGATGATGCCTGCACGACGTCCCTCGGTCGCCGCCCTGCTCCTCGTGGTCCTCATCTACGGGTGTTACGGCCCGGGATGGCAGCCGTATGCGCTCGGCAAGAACCCACAGGCGGTCGACGAAAGCCAGGTCATCGCGTTCAACGCCGATGGCAAGGAGTACCAACTCCACGCCGTCCGGTTGACGAAGGATTCCATTTCCGGTGTTCCGTGGACCGAGCACGCCACCTGCGACACCTGCCGCGTCGCTTTCGCGCGTGCGGGGATTTCGAACGTACGTACTGGTAATCCGGGCAATGGCGCCTGGTCCGTGGCCGGGCCGTTCCTCGGTGCTGTTGCGTTACTGGCGGTCTTCGCCTCCCTCTGGTGTGCGAGTTACGGGTGCAACGGAAACAACTGATGTTCGTCAGCGCCCGAAGACTGCGGACAGTCGCGATCGCGTTTGTCCTGGCGGGCCTCCTTGTTCGCTCCGTCCACGGGCAGACCGTCGATTGGGGGCGGGTTGCCATCGGCATCTCGATCGGATCGCATTCGGGTCCGGATCTCTGGGACGTGACCGACCAGCCGATTCTCTCGAGCAATCTTCCAAACGGCAACCCGAAGTTTCGGTACCCACCCGACACCTTCCGTCTCGACCGCGCCATCTCGGCGGGAATCACCGTTGCGGTTCACGTCAGCCGCTTCGTCAATCCGCACCTCGGCTTCAACCTGGAACTCGAATACATCGGCCTCAAGTCAAGAACGAGCTGCGAACTCACGCACGATGGCGGCGACGTCGAATTGGCGATCGCGTGCGGCGCAACTACGCGTGACGGGAACCCGGCTCCAGAGCCCGGATTGCACGAACTGCTCGGCAGCGCGCAACCTGGCTCCGCGTTTCTGGTGCAGGGCGGTGCTGTTGTTCATCCTTTTCGACCAGCCCGGCTTCAGCCCTACGTCGAGGTGCTCGCCGGGTTCGGCGTGGTGCCGAACAGTACCATCGCAACGACGGCGACGTACGTCACATCCGGCGAATACTCGAAGCTGATCATCTACCGTGACGATGGGTGGAAGCAGCTACGTCCGGTGCTTACGGTTGGCGCCGGCATCAACACCGCGCCGGCAAGCGGGTTGCAGTTCCATGCCGAGGTGCGCGAAACCGTCATGCCCCTGTCGGCTGTGTCAGGCCCGACCACGATGCAGGGCCTGCAGCCGCCTCATCGCTCGACGCTCAAGGCGATCACCGGTCTCATACTCGGGGTCGATGTGATCCTTGGTCGGGCGCACGGCAAGCGATACTAGAATACCGGTGCGCGGCTACGCCCGGTAGATATCCCGCCTGGTCAGCGGCAGATCCACCGCGCCGTTCGCGTCGGGCTTGGCCAGCAGCATCTGGTGGATGTTGAGCCGTCGAGTCCGGAATCCGCTGGCGCCGCCGCCGGTGTGCAGCCGCCAGATCCGCCAGGTGGTCTCGCCCACGATTTCCACCGCTTCGTCATGGTGCTCTTCCAGTCGCTTCACCCAGGTACGAAGCGTGCGCTCGTAGTGCTCCCGCAGCGACTCGACGTCGCGCACTTCGAACCCGGCCGCAAGGGCGAACTTGCCGAGCTGGTCGATCCGCGCCAGCTCCCCGTCCGGAAAGACATACTTCGACGTGAACGAACCCGCGCGCCAGGCGAGAATCCCCGCCACGGTGAATGGGTTGTGCCCGTCCTTCGTGATGCAATGGTTGAGGAAGATCCCGCCGGGGCGCAGCAGCCGGAACGACTGCTCGAAGTAATCCCGCAGGCGCGCGAGGCCGACGTGCTCCGCCATCCCCACGCTGACGATCTTGTCGAACGGCTGCGCCTCGAGGTCGCGGTAGTCGCGTAGCGCCACGTGGCACCGCCCCTCCAGCCGATCGGCCGCGATCCGCTGCCTGGCCAGCTCTGCCTGGGCCGGGCTCACCGTGATGCCGAGGGCGTCGACGCCGTAGTGTCGGGCCGCGTGGCGGATCAGGCCACCCCATCCGCAACCGATATCGAGGAGCCGCTCGCCGGGGCGGAGCCGGAGCTTGCGGCAGATATGCTCGAACTTGGCGATCTGCGCCTCGTCGATTGTCTCGTCGCCGGTCTCGTAATAGGCGCACGAGTACACCAGGTTGTCGTCGAGGAAGAGTTGATAGAAGTCGTTGCCGACGTCGTAGTGTGAACGCACCGCCGCGGCATCGCGTTCGGGCGAATGCAGCCGCTTGTGCGCGGCGCGCCCGAGCGAGCGTTTCGCATCGCCGTGCTGTACCTGACTGCGCGGCAACCGGAGGAGATTGCGCGCCATCCGCATCAGGGCCCCGGTCGAACTGAGGCGACGGCGCAGCACTTCGGCCACGTCGACGGCGGCGATGATGTCGCCCTGAAGATCGATGTCGCCGTAGATGTACCCTTCGGCCAGCCGCAGCTCGGACGGGATCAACAGCAACCGCCGCAGCGCCCCCGGGTCGGCAAGGACAAGCGTGAACTTCGGCCGCTCGCCGGGCGGTTCGTCGGTGACGCCGCTGTCCCAGTACCGGATCGCGAAGTCGCGCGATACCGGGGGGCCGAACGCGATCGCCGCGGCCGCCCGGGATGTTTCCACCCAGGTGGCGGGAGATTTAC
>JBOHRZ010000304.1:0-3809 GCA_050732975.1 Gemmatimonadales bacterium | reverse complement strand
GCTGGCGGGAACCCAGTGTACAGCGGTGCTGTTCGGCCGCAGTCTTCGCTACGCCACGCCGCAGCGTCTCGCCGTGCTGCACTCGCGGCTTTCCGCGCTGCCCATCCGCCTGCTGGTAATTCTTCTCGCCGCCTTCGTGGCCCGCGGCGCCCTGCAGCTCTACTCCTTCCACGATCCCGATGAGCCGATCAGCGCCGCGTTAGCGCGGAGCGTCCTCGTCGACGGCCGCTGGGGTCACGCCTGGCTGTTGCAGCTCGGCCTCGCCATCGTCCTGATCGCCGCGGTCAGCATCGTCGGCGCAGGCGATGCCGCCCCGCGATGGTGGATCATCGGCCCCGTCGCCCTGTTGCTCTGGGCGCAGAGTGGAATGGGCCATGCCGCCAGCAACCGATGGCCAGGCCTCCTCGGTCGCGCCGTCGATTCCACCCACCTGCTCGGCGCCAGCATCTGGCTCGGCACGCTCGGTGTCATCGGGCTTACCGCAGCACCGGTATTGAGCGAACCCACCGATCTCCCGGCCATGGCCACATTGATCCGGGGATTCTCGGTCTTCGCCCGGATTGGAGCCGCGCTGGCGGTGAGTTCGGGCGTGGTCGCCGCCGTGGTGTACGCCGGATCGCTGCACGCGTTTATCGCGTCGACGTGGGGGCGCCTCCTTCTTGGCAAGGTTTGCGCGCTGGCCGGCGTCGCCGCGCTCGGATGGTACAACTGGCGCGTCGCGACCCCCGCCCTGGCGACCGGCGAGATGGCGACACCTACACTTCGCCGGTCGATCCGCATCGAACTCGCGTTCGGCGTGCTCATGATCGCGTTGACCGCGGTGCTGGTCTCCACCCCGCTGCCGGGCGAGGGATAACCAACGGACCGGACGCCGTGCCTTCAACGTCGATGCCCGTGAACGATGGAGTGGGGGCCGCGTTGCACGCGCTGGCCCGCGCACACCGGGCGCGCCTCGGTGCGCTGCTCGCGCCCCATGGCCTTCACCCCGGACAGGATCTGCTGCTGATGCGGGTGTGGTCCACACCGGGGCTGAGCCAGGCGACCCTTGCCGAGCAGCTCGGCGTCGAACCGCCGACCGTGACGAGGATGCTGCAGCGAATGGAACGCGGCGGCCTGATCGAGCGACGTCGTGACCCGCATGACGCTCGTGTTGTGTCGGTGCATCCCACGCCGAGGTCCCGTTTGCTGGAGAGTTCGGTTCGGCGGGCGTGGGCGACCCTGGATGAACGGCTCGTTGCGGCGCTGGGCGATGCCGATGCCGAACGTCTGCGGCGCCTCGCCGTCGTGGCAGCCGCAACCCTCGAATCAGCGGACGACTAATGCGTCCCGTCGCGCGGACCGTCGTCGATCGTGAGCCCGGCGCGCCATGCCCCGCAGACCGGCGCTCCCAACGGCGGACGCACCGCGTTGGCGCTCCATCCGAACAGGATGCCGCACGCCGGGCCACACACCGCACCCTGGCATTCACCCATTCCGACGCGAGTCCAGAGCTTTGCCTGGCGCTGCGACCAGCGCGCGTCGATCTCGCCGCGCCGGACGCCTTCGCACCGGCAGATGACGGTGTCATCGTCTGCGAGGGCGGCGAGCTCCGGCCTCGGCGCGAACGTCGATGCCATCGCCGCACCGAATGCGCGTCCGGCATTCCGGCGGGACCGGACACTGGCGGCTATTCGATTCCGGTCACCCGCTGCCGCGTATCCGGCGATGGTGCCCTCGGCCAGCGCCGCATCATCACCTTTCACGCCGGTGCACTCGCCCGCGGCGAAGACGCCGGCAACCGACGTCGCCTGAACGTCGTCCACTCTCACGGCACCGGCCTCGATCGTGCAGCCGAGCAGCGCGGCGATTTCAACATTCGGAATCAGTCCGGCGGCTACGGCTAGCCAGTCGCAGGCGACCCGCCGCTCGCCCCGCGGTCCGTGAATCGTCACCTCGCGAAGTTGCCCGTCACCGTGCGCCGCGACCACCCAGTAGCCGGTACGGAGCGGCGTCTTCCGGAATCGCCATCGGTAGGCGATGGCCTGACGGATCGCGGAGGGTTTCGCGATAAGCCTGGCGGCGAAATCGATCAGATGGGTCCGCGTGGCCTGCTCGGCCACCAGCAGCAGATCGCCGCCGAGTCGAGCCACCGTCGCCGCGACCGGAAAGAGCAGCGGCCCGGTTCCAGCGATGATCACGCGGGAGCCGCGAATATCCAGGCCATTCTTGATCAATGCCTGCAGGCCGCCGACACCGACGACACCGGGCAGAGTCCAGCCCGGAAAGGGAAGGAAGCGCTCCCTCGCACCAGCAGCGATCACCAGTGCCGCGGGTCGCAGGACTTCCACGCCTGCCTCCGACTCGATGACGAGGCCGTGCGGCCACGAACCGTCGATCACCCGGCCGCTCAGCCGGAAGCGCACGCCGGCGGCGCGCGACCGCTCGATCCACTGACGTGCCACGGCGGGGAGATTGCCCTCATCGCGATGGCGCCAGACCTGTCCGCCGGCACGCATCGCCTGATCGACGACCAGCACGCTCTTACCGGCATCACGTGCGGCGCACGCCGCACTCAGCCCGGCAGGCCCCGCGCCGATGACAAGCACATCAACCGGTTCCGCCACCGTCACCGCGACGTGCCCGTATCGACGACCATGCCTGCCTGGACGCCCTCGAGGCACGATCTTACGCCGGTCACACCGTCTACCGTGACACGACATTCGAAGCAGGTCCCCATCCCGCACACCGGCGCTCCGGGTTCGCCCGCGGCGTTGTACCGAAAGGCGCGAACTCCCAGGTTGAGGAGCGCCGCGGCGAGCGACGCACCGGCGTCGACCCGACGGGAGGCGCCGTCGACGAGGATCTCGATGGTCTCGTTCATGCCGCCGCCAGCGCGGGCATGGTGCGGTCGGGGCGGAATGGCGCGGGGTCGATCGGCGGTGCGGTATTCAGCACGGCGGAAACGATCAGATCGGCGGTGCCGGTCGACATCGTGATGCCAAGACCTTCGTGCCCGGTCGCAATCCAGACACCGTCCAGTGCCGGCCACCGCCCGATCAACGGCAGCTTGTCCGCCGTCGCGGGCCGGAACCCGACCCAGGTACGCAGTGCCCGTACCGCGTCGATGCCCGGCAGGAATTCCGCCGCGCGCGCCAGCATCGCGTCGACCACCCGCCGGTTGACCCGCGGATCGAGACCGACCAGTTCGCGCGACGAACCGATCAGCATCTGGCCGGTGCGCCGCGGCTGCACGTTGAACGCGACGGATGCGCCGCCGAAAGAGTGAGCGCTCTTGAGGTAACCCTGTTCCACAACCTGGTGATGCACCATCCCGGGGCGGCGGTCGCTGATCACCAGATGGCCCTTGCGCGGTACGACCGGCAATTCCGGGATGAGCGCCGGCGATTGCACGCCGGCGGCGACCACAATCGCGTCCGCGCGGAGCGACGTGCCGTCGTCGAGGTCCACCGCGTGCGAGCGTACCGCACGCACCGCGGCCCCGACCCGTACCATTCCGCCCCCGGCGGCAATGCGTTCGCTCAAGGCGTGCGCGATGGCCGGGGGATAGCAGACCGAGTCCCCGGGAACCAGCAACCCTCCCGCAAGATGCGGCGCCAGCGCCGGCTCAAGGCGGCGCAGGTCGGCCGCGCTGATCACTTCGGCGCCGATCCCCGCGGCGTGGTACACGATCGCGCGCTGCTCCGCCACGGCGAGCTCGTCGGCGGCGGCGGCGACCCAGATCGTGCCGCAACGGTCCAGCTCTCCGCCGGCCGGCAGTTGCGGCGCCAACTCGTCCCACCGGTCGCGCGACAGGACGCACAGTGCCATCT
>JBOHRZ010000303.1:0-3824 GCA_050732975.1 Gemmatimonadales bacterium | reverse complement strand
GATCAGCGTCGGGGCCGCGACAACTGCGAACAACGCTGCGATCAATGCGCTCCGGCCGGCCGGTGTGGCGGCGGGGCGGAACAACGCCGCCATCAGTGCAGTCCCTCCAGGTACGCCGTCATGGCCCGCAACTGCGCACCGGTGAATTCCGGCAGCGGCGGCATCTGCACGCCCGGTTTGAAGACCTGGGCATCGTTGATCCACGCTTCCATGGTGGCGGCATTGTTGGGCAGCGTTCCCGCCGCAATGGTGACCCGCGAGCCGACATGGGTCAGATCCGGTCCCACCGTACCGTGCGCGGCGGTGCCGCGAATGGTGTGGCACGCGGCGCAGGGTCCCCGGGTGACGATGGAGTCGCCGAGACGGCGGGCGCTGTCCACCGGTACCGCGGCACCGTCGCGTTGCGCGGCTTCCCAGCGGAGATATGCCGCCGGTGCTTCCGCTACCACCGTGAATGCCATGTGGGCGTGCTGCAGACCGCAGTACTCGGCACATTGACCCCGATAGATTCCGGGTCGCATTGCCAGCAGTCGAATCCGGTTGGTGTCGCCCGGGATCATGTCGATCTTGCCGTGCAACTCCGGGATCCAGAACGAGTGGATCACGTCGGCGCTGAGGAGCCGGATCTCGACCACCCGGCCCACCGGAACGTGCAATTCATTGGCGGTGCGGCCCACCAGATTGCCGCGTCCATCCTCGGCGGCGACTTCCCACCACCATTGGTGTCCGATGATGGTGAACCGTGCCGCGGGTGCGGCGCTCTCGGCAGGATAACCGCGCTGCGCCAGCACGCTGATGACGAAGAGCACCAACAGGATCGTCGCCGGAATCATGGCGCCGGCGACAATCGGGATCGCCATCCCGCGCGGCGTGAGGTCGACCGCAACCGGCTCGGCGCGCCGGCGCTGAATGGCCGCGACCATGAACGACGTGACCGCGATGAACACGACCGCCGCGGCCACGATCAGCAGCCAGCCGAGCCGGCCGAGTGCCCGTGCCTCGGGGCCGGCTTCGCTGAAGACCGACATCGGTGCGTGGCAACCCGACAGCAGGCCCAACGTGAGCATCGCCGCGACGGCGCGACCGAGGCGGGATGGGGCGGGGCGGTGATTCACGCATCCATCCTCAGTGCACCGTGTAGAGGTATGCCACGATGTCGCGCGCTGTGGAATCGTCGACGCCGAGGTCGGGCATGCCGGTTGTCGGTTCGATGGCCTGCGGATCGTGAATCCACGCCGCCAGGTTGGCGGCCGAGTTGGCCACCTCTCCGGCTATCAACGTCCGCTCGCGGATTCCGGTGAGCGGCGGTCCCAGCAGGCCGCGGGCTTCGGGTATCCCCGGGATCTGATGACAGGCACCGCAACTGTACTCACGGATGGCGGCCTTGCCGGCGGAGATGCTCGCGCCGGGAACCAGCGGCGTCTGGTCGCTGCGACGGCACGCCGCGGCCAGCACCAGACATGCTGCCGATGCGAACAGCCTGATGCGCCTCATCGCGACGCCAGTTCCGCGACCGCTCCCGGGATCCTCCGCGGCGAGCCGAACCAGGCCAGGAAGAGTCCGCAGGCCGCGAGTGTATAGATGATGCCGCCGGGGATCCACATCAGCAGGCCGGCAAGCTGCTGGTCGGCGAGCGGAGTGAGATGGAAAGCCGCCGCGTAGCTGCTACCGAGTTGATACCATGGCGTCCGGGACGTGGCGAACAGTGCTCCCAGCGCCCCGGTCTGCATCGCGGTCGCCAGCAGGACCAGCATGCCGAGAGCGCGGCCGTTGCGATGCCGGGCCCGCGGCCCGAGCGCGGTCCACCATACCAGCCACGCGGTCATCAGCAGTGTCGCGTGTTCGGCGACATGAACGGCATCATGGCGCAGCGCCAATTGATAGGGGCCGGGAAGGTGCCACATCCACAGCGTCGCGGTGTGGGCGGCAAACGCCACCACCGGACGGGTCACCGGCTCAACCGCGGGCGTCAGCATCCGTGCCAGGGACCGGGTCCACGTTCTCGACACCGGCAGCCAGGCCCATGCCGTGAGCGGCGCGCCGGCGATCAGCAGGGGCGGCACCACCGCGATCAACAGCAGGTGCTGGATCATGTGCGCCGCGAAGAGCCCGTCGGCGAGGGTGTCGAGCGGAGATGCCAAGGCCAGCAGCAGAGCCGCGACGCCCGCGGCGTAGCAGCCCGCCCGCCAGCGGGCGATGCCGCGACCCGATCCCGCGCGCTGCCAGAGGCGGACCACGCCCGATCCATACGGCAGCGCGATGAGGAGCACCGCGAGCCACACCGTCCATTCGGTGGCGTGCCACGAGGCGAACCATCGCGCCGGATCGAGGAACCAGGACATCATCGCGTCGCGATGCAGGCGTGGTTGAACAGCGGCGGTACCGCGAACAGCACGATGCCGAACAGGAACAGCGCGCTGGCGCCAGTGCCGAATACCGCCATGAAGCGGGCCCGCGAAGCCCCGGGACTTCCAGCCGGAACAGCGCGCAGATTGGCGGCCGCGACGAGCAAGCCGCCAACCGCCGCCGCCGCCGTGATGCCCGCGACGATCAGCACCCAGACACTGCTGTTGGTCGGACCGATGCTGCGGATTCCGGCCCACAAGCGCCAGCAGCCGCGTCCGCCGCCGATGTAGCCCGCCAGCTCGGCCACGCTCCACGCGGTGGGCGCCGCGGCAACCCCGATCCAGAGCCGGGCCAGCGACGGCGTGGCGGGTCGAGTCGCCGAGCCGGGGACGAACGACGCGGGCGAGGTCATGTCAGGTGCGGCGCCAGGTAGAAGGTGGTCAGAATGGCGAGCCAGATCGCGCCGACGAAATGCCAGTACAGCGTGGTTACCGCGACGCCGACATGGCGCTCGGCCGAGAAGTGGCCGCGAAGCGTCCGCCACAGCGTGAAGCCGAGCAGCGTCATCCCCGCCAGCACGTGGGAACAATGCAGCGACGTGGTGACATAAAAGATCGAGGCGTAGGCCGAGCCCGATGGACGGAACGTTCCGAGCTTGTCGTGATACTCCAGCGCGAACATCACCAGGAATGCGGTCGCCAGCGTCATGGTACCGCAGATGCCGATCACCAGCCGGCGGCGGTCATTCCGCCGGATACCACGCTCTCCCCATGCCAGCACGGCGCTGCTCGACAGCAAGGTCGCGGTCATCAGCAGGGGAATCAGGAGTTTCGGCCTGGCAATCCCTGGCGGCGGCCAGCTGGCGCTGCGCAGGTCGAGATAGAAGTTCGACGCGATGAAGTACGCGAACAACGACGCCTCGGTGGCGCAGGTGCAGGCCATTGCCCACCATCCGAACGATCGCACCGGATCGTTCGCGTGCGGACTCGGCCGCAGGTCGACCGGCACCGCGAGACTCGTCATAGTTCGGTCTCGAGGACATACCGGTGAGCCGGCCACATCCATCGCAGCATCGAGCCGACGACCACGACGCCGGCCGCGGCCATCAGCCATCCGTTGCGCACCAGCGCGCCGGCGCAGAACACCAGCATCGCCACCGGGAGTATCACGGCCCAGACATTCTGTTCCGGGAGCTCGGCCACCGCTTCCCACTCGGCGTCGAGCACCGTGGTGCGCGGCGTCTTCCGGCCGTCGTCCAGCGCCGGACCCGGCGTGACGCCGCCGTCCCAGAGCGGGTCGCGGCCGGTCACGATCGGAATGCGGGCGAAGTCATAGTGCTCCGGCGGCGAGGCGGTTGCCCACTCGAGGGTATTGGCCTGCCAGGGATTGTCGCCGGCCGGCGGTCCGTGTCGGCGGCTGTGCACCAGATTCACGAGCGTGATCAGGGCCCCGGCCATGAAGACCAGCGCGCCGATGGT
>JBOHRZ010000302.1:0-3829 GCA_050732975.1 Gemmatimonadales bacterium | reverse complement strand
AATCAACTGATCATCGCGCGGGGAGTGCAGGGCGTCGGCGCCGCACTCCTGGTACCCGAGAGCCTGGCGCTGATCACGGTGTCGTTCGCCCCCGCGTCGCGCGGAGCGGCGATCGGTACCTGGTCGGCGTGGTCGGCTGTCACTGCGACGATCGGCCCGGTACTGGGCGGCTGGCTGGTACAGCACGCGTCGTGGCGATGGGTCTTCTTCCTCAACCTGCCGATCGCCGCCGTCGTGCTGGTCATCACGCTGGCGCTCGTTGAAGAGCGCCGGACGGAACCCGAGTCCCGCCACGTTGACGTCGTTGGCGCGATCCTGACCGCGCTCGGGCTCGGCGGCGTCGTGTACGCTTGCCTCGAACGCACCGCGTGGACCGGCGTGATCGGCGGTGCGCTGCTGGGCGGGTTCGTGTGGTGGGAGTCCCGAGCGCGGGCGCCGATGCTCCCGCTCAGCGTGTTCCACTCGAGGAACTTCGCCGGCGCCAATCTGATGACTCTCTTCCTGTATGCCGCACTCAGCGGCGTGCTTTTCTTCCTGCCGCTCGATCTGATCCAGATCCAGGGATACACCGCGACGGAGGCCGGCGCCGCGCTGGTGCCATTCATCATGCTGATGTTCCTGCTCTCGCGCTGGGCGGGAGGCATGGCGTCGCGTATCGGCCCGCGACGGATGCTGATCATCGGGCCGCTGATTGCCGGAGCCGGGTTCGCGCTCTTCGCGCGGACCGGCATCGGCGGCAGCTACTGGGTTCGGGTTTTCCCGGCCGTAATGGTGCTCGGTCTGGGAATGGCGATCAGCGTGGCGCCGCTCACGACCACAGTGATGGGTGCGGTGCCGGAAGGGCACAGCGGCATCGCATCGGGCGTCAACAATGCTGTCTCGCGCGTGGCCGGCGTGCTCGCAGTCGCGGTGCTGGGGCTGGCGCTTACCGCGGTCTTCAACCGGAGCCTCGACCGGCGCATGGCGGTGCTCCACATCCCGCCCGGGATCCGACGGGAGATCGATGCACAACGTGTCCGGCTCGGAGCGGCGACGTCGCGCGATCCGCGAGGCCGGAGGGCGATCGAAGGCGCATTCGACGATGGCTTCCGGGTCGTGGCCTGGCTCGGCGGACTGCTGGGCCTCGCCAGCGCGGTGAGTGCGGCGGGACTGATCGGGCGAACGGATTCCGTTGCCTGGCGTACTGGCCGCACAGCCGACAGCGCCGTACGTTCTACGACCGACAACGGTGAGGGCGACACATGATCGATCCTGCAGTGTCCGCGCTCGGCTGGCTGATCTTCGCCGTGGGTATTGGCGTCATCCTGATCGCCGCGGTGCCCCGAAAGTCCGGCCGGCGCTCGCCCACGCACCGCGTCGCCGGCGTGGCGAGCGGCCTGGTCTTCTGCCTCCTCTCCGGCACCGTCATCATGCCGGGCCTCACCGGCAATGGACAATTGGCCCTGCTGATCGCCGGGGCGGTCATGGCCGCGGCGAGCTGGTATCTCGGCCGTCACGCACGACGCGTGGATCGCATGGCACGCCGGGCGCGATCTTGAACCGCTCGTCATGATCCGTCGCGATTGCGATATCGGCAGCGGCCGTTGAGATCAGCGCCGAAGGTACCGAGACGTTCACGCTGAGTCCCCCGAGCTCCGGCCGTCGAATCGGCGCAACAATGGAGGTCCGGTTGCTGCGGCGGGTCAACAAATCGGCAGGTCGGCTCCCAACCGCCAAGACATTGCTGGACATCAGGTTGGGGGTCCCGCGGATGCCGGATCGGCGAGGGTTCGGATTTTGCGGCATGGCGGACGTCCCCCACCGGTCACGGACCGTTCGCCTCCGTCGATTGTTCGATTCCTCGAGGTCCCAGATGCGCAAGCCGATTGCACTTTTCATCCTCGTTGCTGCGACGAGCCTCGTCGCCACGAGGCTCTCTGCACAGAATATCGTCACCAATCCCGGGTTCGAGACCGGGGACTTCACCGGTTGGACCCAGTTCGGGAACACCGGCTTCACTGGCGTTGATGACGGCAACCCTCATTCTGGAACATACGATGCGTATTTCGGACCGGTGGGCTCGACCGGCGGGATCTTCGAGGATTTGGTCACCGTTCCTGGCACCACATACACGCTGACGTTCTGGCTCGCGAGCGACGGCGGTGGACCGAATTCGTTCGACGCGTCGTGGGGCGGCATACCGTTGGTATCGCTCCCTGGCGCGGGATCCTTTGCATATACGCAGTGGCAATTTGTGGAGGGCGCGACTTCAGCTTCGACTGAGCTCACGTTCACGTTTCGCCAGGACCCGGCCTATTGGCAACTCGACGACGTTTCGGTCGTAGCGCAGAACGTGGTCCCCGAGCCGGCCACGATGTCGCTGCTCGCGATGGGCCTGGTGGGCATGGCCGGGTTCCGCCGGCGGCGGAAGACACCCGTTACCACCTGACACCGGTCGAATCGGCGTGACCCGGGGCTCGCTCTCGACCTGAGAGCGGGCCCCGCGCCTTTTGGTATTCCGCTGGCCCCTCTCCGCACCCGGCGGTATACTCACGCCACCTGAAGGGGGTCGTCCTGGCTGACGGGTTGGACTCGCTCCGCGCCGCCCTCGGCGATCGTTACGAACTCGGCGACGAGGTCGCCCGCGGCGGGATGGCCACCATCTATCGCGCCCTCGATCGCCGGCACGACCGCATCGTCGCCGTGAAGGTATTCGACCAGGCGCTCGGGTCGGTGGTCGGCCTCAAGCGGTTCCAGAACGAAATCAACATCGCATCAACGCTGCAGCATCCCGGGCTGGTGCCGGTCTTCGATTCCGGCGGCGGCGGCGACGTCCTCTACTACACCATGCCGCTCATCGAGGGTGAGTCGCTCCGCACCCGCCTCGATCGCGAACCGCAGTTCCCGATCGCCGACGCGCTGCAGATCGCCCGCGAGGTGGCCGGTGCGCTGGCGTACGCGCACTCGCACGGCGTGGTGCACCGCGACATCAAGCCCGAGAACATCATGCTGGCGTCGGGCCACGCCATGGTAACCGACTTCGGCATCGCCCGCGCCATCGCGACCGCAGCCGGTGACCGGCTCACGTCGAGCTCGCTGGCGATCGGGACGCCGACCTACATGGCGCCCGAACAGGCCGACAGCACCGAGCAGATTGACGGTCGCGCGGACGTTTATGCCCTCGGTTGCGTGCTGTACGAAATGCTGGCCGGCGACCCGCCGTTCACCGGGCGCACCGCGCAGGCAATCGTGGCGAAGCACTTTGCCGAGCGACCGCCGTCACTCGAAGTAGTGCGAACCACGATTCCGGCCGGCTTGCAGGCGGCTATCGCTCGCGCGCAGCCATCGGTCTCGGCTGGATCCACGACGCCCACGCCGTGGCCGATCTCAACGCGGCCCTGGCGACCCCGTTGCCGCCGGATCTCCGTGCCGCCGTCCAGTACGCGATCGATTCCCTGCCGTAGGAGACGGGCGATGCGCCACGCACCGGTCCTTCTGATCGCCGCCTTGTCGATCATGTCGCGCGCCGGCGCTCAACAGGGCTCTGCGCGCGACACCGCTTCCGCGACGATCGTCGGCAGGGAAGAGACGGCGCAGGTGAGCATCGTCTATCCGCGACTGCCATACGGATACGCGGCGAGCACTCCTGGATGCGCTTCGCTGCCCGACGCGGACAGTGTTGCTGACTTGACGGCCGTTCTCGGGATCCGGCTCGGATCAGCGCGGCTGGCGGCCGGCACCTATGTTCTCCGGCCGAACGACTCCTCCGGCGGAATGATCCTGGAGGTGTGCCGGTTACCCCGAGTCGGCGAGACCGCCGGCGCCTCCGGCGTTGTCGTTGGTCAGATAC
>JBOHRZ010000301.1:0-3838 GCA_050732975.1 Gemmatimonadales bacterium | reverse complement strand
AACCAACGGCATGGACGGTGGCATGCCCGAAGATACGGCACAAGCACTACTAGCACAACTTCAGAGACACTCCACTAGTGTCCTGTCCCGGAAGTTCCTTGCGATTCCAGCGCGGCGGCATCCCGCCCCGCGGCGTTGCTCCTCCTCGGAATAGCCGGGCTATGCCTCGTCGTCGCGCCTTCCGTGGCGGGCGCCGCCACGCTCTCGATAGCGAAGCAACTTCCGGGACAGGACACTAATGTCGGGACGGGTGCTGTTCGATCACGTCTGGAAGAGGTTCCACCGCGGGCCGGCGCACGATTCGCTGCGCGACCTGATCCCCGCCCTGGCGCGTCGCGCCGGCCAGTTCGGCGCCGATTCGCCGCTGGGCGAAGGCGACTTCTGGGCGGTCCGCGACGTCTCCTTCGAAGTGCTTCCGGGCAGGGCGCTCGGCATCATCGGCAGCAACGGCGCCGGCAAGAGCACCACCTTGCGCCTGCTCACCAAAATCCTCCGTCCCACCCGGGGAATCGCCATGGTCGAGGGGCGGGTCGGGTCACTGATCGAGGTCTCCGCCGGCTTCCATCAGGATCTCACCGGCCGCGAGAACGTATTCCTGCAGGGCGCCATCATGGGGATGCCGCAGCGCCTGATCCGCGAACGCTTCGACGATATCGTGGAATTCTCCGGCATCAGCGACTTCATCGATACGCCGGTGAAGCGCTACTCCAGCGGGATGAACGCCCGGCTCGGCTTCTCGATCGCGGTCCACCTCGAGCCGGATGTCTTGATCATCGACGAGGTGCTCTCGGTGGGGGATGCCGAATTCCAGACGCGGGCGTTCGGGCGCATCAGGCAACTGGTACAGGGCAACATTCCGGTGGTGATCGTGTCGCATCAGCTCGACCGGATCGTCGAACTGTGTTCGATCACCATCCTGCTCGCCAAAGGACAAGTGGTCGCGGAAGGGCGCCCTGCCGAGGTCGTCCAGCGCTATGTCAGCCAGTGGGGCACCGAGCACAACGCCAGCACCCCGATGGTGGGCGGCATCCGGGTCAACGGCCTCGCCATCTGCTCGCCGATACCGGCGCAATCGGGCGGTCCGGTCGAGCTTGTGCTCCGGGGCGACCTCGACCATGCACCGCCGGCGTGGATCGACGTCGACGTCAGGGTGCGCAACGCGGCGTCGAATACCGTAGTGTACGCCGTCCGACATCGCGAACGGAATCTGCTCGATGTGCCCGAAGGACGCTTCGAAGAGCGGCTTCGCTTCGACGCCAACCTGCCGGCGGGAGTCTACGTCATCGAATCAGGGATCTGGGACGGCCAGGCGCAGACCTTCCATCATGGTCCCGCGGCCCACTTCGAAGTCATCGCCGAGCCGGCGTTCCGGGGCACCGCTCAGTTGTCGCTGCGCCCCGTGCACTGATCGCGACCGTCAGCGCCCGAGCAATTCGACAACGCGGGCCATGTCCGACGGCAGGTTGAACAGGTGCGGGCTGAGCCGGATCGATCCTTCGCGCAACGAGCAGTGCACGCCCGCCGCCTGAAGCTTCGCGAATGCCGCAGCGACATCGCCGCGCGGTCGCAGGCAGAGAATCGCGGAACCGCGCGCATCGGTGGGCGATGTGATCGCGGCGCCACGCTGCCGCGCCCAGTCCACGACGGGCCGGTGCAGCTCCCGCACGTGGAGGTTCACCGCTTCGATCCCCACGCCGAGCAGCAGCGAAAGCGACGCGTTCATTGCGGCGAAGTCCTGCACCGGGAAGGTGAGCAACTCGAAGCGGCGCGCGTCGGGCCATGGGCGCGGATCGTATGACGTCAGCCGGGTATAGTCGTCGCTGCCCATGAATGCCGCCCACCCGGCGAAGGTCGGTTCCAGCGTCCGGCACAGCTCGTCGCGCACGTACAGGAAGCCGGTCCCCCACGGACTCAGCAGCCATTTCTGCGCGCCGCAGGCGAGGAAATCGACGGGCGTCGCCTTGACATCGACCGGAACCTGACCGACCGCCTGGATGGCATCGACGACAAGCCACTTCCCCAGATCGCGGGTGGCGCGGGACAGCGCGTCGAGATCGACCATGTAGCCATTGCTGAACTGGGTGAGCGACACCGTGACGGCGCGCACCCGCGGATCGCGCAGCCGCTCGTGCATCCGGGCTTCGTCGGGCCAGCCGTTGGCGCCGGCGGAAATCCGCTCCAGCACGACACCGTTGGTCGCCAGACGCATCCAGGGATAGATATTCGCCGGGAACTCGCCGTCGAAGGTGACGACGATGTCGCCGGCAGCGAGCGGTAGTGCCCTGGCTGCGACGTTGAGCCCGGTGGTGGTGTTGGGCATCAGGGCGATTTCGCCTTCGGCAGCGTTGATCATTCTCGCCGCGAGCCAGCGCGACTCGTTGAGCACGGCGTTGATCCGCTCGACCGGCCAGAGCCCCGGCCTCCCCCGGTCGCGATTGCAGGCCGCGAGTGCCGCGATGCTGCGGGATGGCAGCGGCCCGATGCTGGCGCTGTTAAGGAAGATGCCGCCGCCGTCGAGGGCGGCGAATTCGGTGCGGCGCAGGTCGTCGCCGATCATCGCGGAGAGCCCGCTTCAATTGAATTCCACGACCCGCCGCGTCCGTCGGGTGCCGTCTGATATGCCGCCATGGCATGGCAAGATGGCGGGATATGCCCGGAGCCGGCAACGCCGTCCTGATGCCGCTCCGGCGAGCGTAGAGGGAGTCGCGCCGCGCCGTTCGGCACTCGGCGGCATGGCGTGGCCGCCGTCGCGAGATCGCCACGATTGCCAGCGACGCGACCCGTGAATCCCGGGTTCCAGCCCATGCAGGTACCACCGCGTTGGCATTGTACCATCGCCGCAAGCGCCCGCAACGCCTTGTTCCAAGCCGCTTTGCCGCCATCGGTCGCGACGGCGGTCGGCTGGCGCAGCCGCAAATGTCGAGCCGCATCGTGCCAGTGCACGACCCTTGCACGTCGCACCTTCGATCGGGCTCGTCGAGCCCGGCGAACGGTCGGAGGAACCTGGCGATGTCGCGGCCCATGCCGCTGGGGTGGCAGATCCGAGTGGTGCTGGCGGCGCTTATTCTGGCGCCGGCGGTCGATCGCATCAAACTGCATCGGATCAACCGGTGGATCCGCCGCCCGAAGCTGCCGCCGCGGGATCAGCGGATCGACGACGCTGCCCTCGCCGACCTGGTCGACCGTCTGATGCTGCACCTCCCCGGCCCGTGGCGGCGGACGTCGCTCAAGCGCGCCGTGGCGCTCCAGTACCTCGCGCGCCGGGCCGGACGCCCCGCAGAGCTGCACGTCGATCCGTCCCCGCCCACGGCCGCCTCCGGCACACATGCCTGGCTGGTCTGCGACGACGAGCCCTACCTCGAGATCGACGACACGCTGGTGAGTGCCGGCGACGTGCTGGCGACGCTCACCCCACCGGCCGGTGCTGGCGAGTGATCATTACTGCCGAGTCGAATTTCTGTTGCGCCGGCGCGACGGATGTAGCGTCGGATTGGCGCCAGAGCCCGTCAAGAGGCTCGAATTCCGTACCGCCCTGCACGTCAATAACAGCGGCAAGCAATGCTTCCAATCCATTGGAAACAAACGACTTCGAATCGCGCTGGAACGCTGGGCGCCGCCGTAATCGTTGGACCGGCATCAAGTGCACGCTTCTTGCTAAAGTTCCCTCCGGACGGCGCGACCTGTGTCAGCCGCGTCACTTCCGGTAACCAGGACTCCCACGGCGCCTCGGCGATCCGAGGCACTGACTCAACGTGCAACGAGGGAGCGAGCAAATGAAGAAGGCATTCGTCGCGCCGAAGTTGACCGACCAGTCCCGCATCGTCGATCTGACGCTGTT
>JBOHRZ010000300.1:0-3838 GCA_050732975.1 Gemmatimonadales bacterium | reverse complement strand
GCCGAAGAGTGGGAGGATTGCGGTGAAGGTGATCAATCACCTCGGGGATGAGGTGATGAAGGTGGTGAGGGTGTGACTACTTGCCGGCCCATTCGCGTCGGCACCGCGCCAGGTGTTTCCGGCGCCGCTGGCACAAGACACGAGGTGCCTTATTGGGAGAAGATCGCGTCATCGACGGTGGCGGCAGGTCCGTCTATCGGCGGAACGGCGTCGCCATCACCTCATCCGGCAACGCGAGCTAGCGCGACGGCGGCGGACTGGCAAACCGATCCGCCGCCGCCGCTCACCAGCGACGATTGGCCACCAGTCAATCATCTCACGACTAGCCCGAGGGGCTCGGTCGCTGCCCGTAAGCCCGGCGCGCAGCGTGCCGACTCTGATATGCCCGGAGAGGTTTTCCTTCATTGATGAGCCCGGCGATGCCATGTCGGCAATGTGCGACCTCGCACGAGCCATCACCGAGCAAGCCGCGGTGATTGGCATCGACCAGTCAACGTGTAATCACATTGACCTCTGCGCTGCTTCCGTGCTGAACGCACTGGCATTGACCGGGGCGAGGGAGAACGGCACGAGGTACATGGGGGTTTACCCCGTGGCGTCGGCGGCCAAGGATATCGTGATTGCGACGGGGCTGCCGCGTTGCCTGGGCCTTCCACTGCCCGATCATCCAGCGTTCCTCACCTATCCGCTGAGTCGGGGTCGAAAGAGTCATGTGTCGGCCACGACGGCGACTGAAAAGGAGAGAGTGGCTCAGAGCTTGACGATATACTTTGATCACTGCTTTGCACGCTATGGCTTTAGCCTTACGCGCGCCGGGAGAGACTACGTTGCACGCTTGGTCGGCGAGGTTGTCGCGAACGCGGAAGAGCACTCAGGTCGGCAAGATTGGTGGGTTGCCGCCTACCTTCGGCAGCCGCATTCCGCGTCATATGGTGATTGCCATCTCACTATCTTCAACTTCGGTCGGACACTCGCACAATCGCTGCAGCGGCTCCCGAAAGGTGCGAAGCTTCGCCGCAATGCGGAGCGGCTCGTTGCACTACAGCGCCGTGCACGGTTCTTCGTACCAAGCATCTGGACTGAAGAGAATCTATGGACAGTCTATGCACTTCAAGAGGGAGTGAGCGTGAAGAATGACCAAGTCGATCGGCTCGGGACTCGGGGCGTCGGAACAATCCGCATGATCGAGACATTCAAGAATTTGGGGCGCACCTCTGATCCAAAGGTCGAACCCGTCATGACGGTTGTCTCTGGCAGGACGCACATCTTGTTCAACGCTCGTTCGCGACTTCAGCTTGTCCCGACTGAGCGCGGTGAGAAGCGTAAGGTGATCGCGTTCAACTCTCGGAACGATCTGCGCCGGCCGCCCGATAGGAGCTTGGTTCGTTGCCTCAAGAATGGCTTCCCCGGCACCCTAATTAGTCTTCGGTTTTTCATCGACCCGGCATATCTGCAGTTACGCATCGGAGGGACCAGTGGCACGCACAATTGATCTCGCGCACTACAATTCAAGCGGCATACGTGTATACGCCGGGCGCGACCGAGGGGAAGCGGTTCGCGCCAAGGCGAAGTTGGACGAAGCGGACGACTCACCGGACACCGTTGAGGTTAAGGTTCCGGACGACATCTTCTCGATCACATCCTCATTCTTCCTGGGCATGTTTGGCAAATCCATTCGGAAGCTGGGAGAATCAGAGTTTCGGCAGCGGTACCGGTTCACTGGCCCTTCGATTGGCGAGGTTGTGGAAGATGCAATTCATGAGGCGCTCCGAACGTCCAGCCCACTGCTCGCAACGGGTGAGCACCGAACGGTTCGCTAGATGCAACGCTGGCCGCCGTACCGCCGCCGACATGCTTGGAGTGTGAATGATCGGTCCACCGGAAGTCCTCAGCCAGGCTGACAAGATCAATGTCGTCATTGCAGTGGCCGGGTGTATTGCCGCCGTTAGCGCTTTGGCGACGGTCATCATCGCAGTCAAGGAGGCGGTGCGGAGCAGACGTGAACGCACCGCTTCTGAGAAGTGCAGAGTGTACGACATGGTTGTGTTAGACCCGCTTATGAAATCGCTAAGACATTTCTCATCTGGTGCGGGTAGAGCGCTCCGCAGCGAGTGTCGTCGAATCGAATCTTTCGATGCGACATTGGTGACGCACGCCATGATTCTTGATCAATGCAAGAAGGCCGCCGAGGCGTTCAGTGAGGCATTCTTTGCGGTGCGCGCGGAGGTGCGTGCCGCATTGATTGCGTGGAATGACTTAACTCTGACTGTGCGCGTCGGCAACCTAATGGAGGAGGTTCAGGACAGTGTCGTAAACGCAATGTCTACGGCCGCAAGTAGACGGAGCAGTTCGACCGAGGTGCCGCTGATCGTTGTCGATCGGACGGCTGCGGTGATCCAGCTGCTCGTAGGACACAGAGCAACGATTTCAGCATGATGTTGCCGGAGGAACCGCTGGATCAGGCGGAGCATCGCGGAAGCGATGCGGATTGCATGTAGACCTCCTTGAAACAGGGTGCTCTCTGAATGAACCTCCGCATCGCCGACACGTTCACGTCATCCCTCGCCCGGCTCGCCGGTGACGAGCAGAAGGCCGTCAAGACGACCGCCTTCGATCTCCAGGTGAATCCGTCGGCGCCCGGCCACTCGTTCCACAAGCTCGACGGCGGTCGCGACAAGAACTTCTGGTCGGTGCGGGTCTCGCAGGACATCCGGATCATCGTCCACCGGAGCGCCGACTCGCTCCTCCTCTGTTATGTCGACCACCACGACAAGGCCTACGCCTGGGCCGAACGGCGGAAGGTCGAGGTCCACCCGACGACCGGCGCCGCCCAACTCGTCGAGGTCCGCGAGACCGTGGTCGAGATCCCGGTGCCGAAGTACGTGCCGGAGACCGCCACACCGACGGCACCGAAACCGCTCTTCGCCAGCATCACCCGCGATGAGCTGCTGAGCTATGGCGTCCCGGAGGAATGGATCGGCGACGCCGAGGCCGCCACTGAGGACACCCTCTTCGCGCTCACCGATCACCTTCCCCGCGAAGCCGCCGAGGCACTGCTCGAACTCGCCACCGGCGGAACGCCGACGGTGGCGGTCGTCGCAACCGCGGTCGCGGATCCCTTCGCCCATCCCGACGCCCAGCGCCGCTTCCGCGTGATGACCAACGTCGAGGAACTCGAGCGGGCGCTCGAATACCCGTGGGAGAAGTGGTCGGTCTTCCTCCACCCGGCACAGCGCGAACTGGTCGAGCGACAGTACAGCGGACCCGCCCGCGTGGCCGGCACCGCCGGCACCGGCAAGACGGTCGTGGCACTGCACCGCGCCGTCCACCTGGCGCGCAGCAATCCGGAAGCTCGTGTGCTCCTGACCACGTTCTCGATCACACTCGCGCGGATGCTCCGGCAGAAGTTGCTCCGCCTCGTCGCGGGCGAACCGGCGCTGGCAGATCGCATCACGGTCGAGCCGATCGACGAAGCGGGCTTCACCCTCTACCAGCAGTCGTTCGGCACGCCGCGCCGGGCGACCGAGGGCATGATCCGTTCGAGTCTCGCCGAGATCTCCCGCACCGTGGGCGGGCACGGTTTCTCGGATGCCTTCCTGCTGCACGAGTGGACCGACGTGGTCGACGCTTGGCAGCTCACCACCTGGGAGGCGTACCGCGACGTGGCGCGGCTCGGCCGGAAGACCCGCCTCGGAGAGAAGCAGCGGGCAGTGCTCTGGGAGATCTTCAGCCGACTGCAGCAGCGGCTGCAGGAGGGGGCCCTCTTCACGCCCGCAATGATCTTCGCTGCCGCGACGGAGGAGCTCCGGAAGAACGGTGATAGTCCTTTCGATCACGC
>JBOHRZ010000299.1:0-3843 GCA_050732975.1 Gemmatimonadales bacterium | reverse complement strand
GTTCCATATGACCGGGAACTCTATCTGTTGGCGCCCGACGAGACGAAGGTTCGCGAGGCGGAGGTGGCACTCGCCGCAATCGGGCACGACAGGGTCGTGGGCGGCTTCGGGCTCGACGCCATCGCGGCCAGGCAACTCGCGGGCAATATCCGCAAGACCCGCCGGCATCCGATCGCCGATGCTCCCACGCTGGCAGATGAAGGCCGGATGATTCTCGACGTCCGCGACGTCGAGGAATGGCAGGGCGGACATCTTCCGATGGCGGTGCTTCACCCGCTCAGCGACCTGTCGTCGGCGCTCGAAGACCTCGACCGCACGACGCCGATCGCGGTGCATTGCGAAGCCGGCACGCGTTCGGCGATCGGCGCGTCGCTCCTCGAGACGCTGGGATTCTCCGATGTCGTCGAGCTGACCGGTGGGTGGGCGGAGTGGCAAGGAGAAAAGTGAGAAGTGAGAAGTGAGAAGGTCATGCAGGTCGACACATCACGCGAGGTATCACGATGAAGTTCACCGCCATTGCCGTTGCGCTGGTTGTTGCCGCGGTCGCACCGCTGAGCGCGCAAACGGCCGCGCCCTCCCCCTCTGCCGCTCCCGCGGCGCCGAGGCACCCGGCCCGGATCGCGCATCCCAGGGCTCGCGCGGCTCGCTCCGCCGCCGATTCTCAGGCGCGGTTCATCGCCATCCGGCAGAAGTACCGGAAACAGCTCGACACCGAGCGCGCCGCGCTGCAACGCACCCGGGACCGGATGCACGAGGAACTGACCGCGGCAGGCTGGCGGCCGCACCGGCGGTCCGATGCCGGAGCGGGAATGCGGTCAGCGCGATTTCGCTTCCGGGGATAAGGAGGGAAGCAGAAAAGGAGGGAAAGAGGGATAAAGCTTCGTTTCCCTCCTTCCCTCCTTACCTCCTTCTCTCCTTGTTACTTCGCCGTCCAGGTATTGTTGCTGCGCTCGACGTCGACGATGTGCTGGTCGGGATCCAGCTCGATTTTCGCCAACGTCTTGCCGGCGAACGCGTAGCGGCGAATGTAGTGTGACGTGTTGGTGCTCCACACCTCCGCCGGGTAATCGAAGTCGGTGGTTGATCCGTCAGCGAAGGTGAACCGGGCCAGGATGGGCAGCACGCCCCGCATCCGGTTGCCGTACATCACCGCGACGTGCTGGGTATCGCCCGCCTGCCGGGTGGCGACCGTGTCGATCGCCTGGTCGAATCGGTCGGTTTCGAAGAACCACTCACGCCAGAACCAGTCGAGCCGGCGGCCGGCCGCATCCTCCATGGTGCGGAAGAAGTCCGTCGGCGTCGGGTGCTTGAACGCCCAGCGCGAGATGTATCGGCGGAAGGCGTCGTCGAAGGCACGCGGCCCGAGGATCTGCTCCCGCAGCAGTTGCAGGCCGACGCTGGGCTTTTCATAGGCGGTGATGCCGAGCAGGTTGGGGTCGATGCGGTCCGGATTCATCATGATCGGCACATCGAGCCCGAGGCGCATGACCAGTTCGATCTGGCGCATGTCGTTGTCAGCTCGCTGGATCTGGTCGCCGTTCTGGGGATAGCGTCGGGCCTCCGAAAATGTGTTGATGAAGGTATTGAAGCCCTCGTCCATCCACATGTACTCGCGCTCGTTGGATCCCACGATCATCGGGAACCAGTTGTGGCCGACCTCGTGGGTGATCACGCTGTAGAGATCGGGCTTGCTCTGGCTCACCGTCTCCATGGCGAGCATCGGGTATTCCATGCCGCTGATCGGCCCTTCAACCACCGAGATCTGCGGATACGGGTACGGGAACCAGCGTTCGGAATACTCCATGATCGACATCCGCGCCTGGTCGGCGGCGTCGTCCCAGTTGAACGCCGAGGCCGGGCGGAAGTAGGCGTTGGCGATGGCGCCCTTGTAACTCGACGCGTCCCACTCGTAGTCGGGAGACCCCGCCCAGACCGCGTCGCGCACGTGCTTCGCGGCAAAGTGCCAGGTGAGCGTCCCCGACGAACGGGGGCGCGCCGTGCCGCTCTTGAGCTCCTCGGCGGAGACGATATGGATTGTGGTATCGGAGTGCGCCGCCTCGGCGAGACGATGGATTTCGGCCGCGGTGAGCACCTCGGCCGGATTCTGCAGCATGCCGGTTCCGGCCACGATGTAACCGGCGGGCACCGTGACGGCGACATTGAAGTCGCCGTATTCGAGATAGAACTCGCCCTGGCCGAGATACGGCTCGGTGTTCCAGCCTCGAACATCGTCGTAGACGCACATCCGCGGATACCATTGCGCGATCTCGTACAGCGCGCCGTCGCGACCCATGCGGTCGGCACCGTGCTCGGGGATCAGGAAGTGCCAGGCGATCTCGATGGTGGCCACATGCCCCGGCGCCAGCGGCTCGGCCAGATCCACCTTCATCACCGTGCCGTTCACCAGGGTGTCGAGCGGCGTCCGGTGTGACGCTACCCGGCCGCCGCCCGTGACCTGCTCGATCCGCTCGATGACGTCGCCGCCTTCGAAATTCCTGGCCCCGAACCGGGAGTCGGGCGGGAAGATGTACGAATTCAGGGAATTGTCGCGGAAGGCGTTCTGTTCGGTCTGCATCCAGATGAACCGGAGCGTGTCGGGCGAATTGTTGGTGTAGCGCAAGGTGAGTCGGCCGTGCAGGGTCTTGGCGGCGGTATCCAGCGACGCGCTGATGTCGTAGTCGGCATGGTTCTCCCAGTACCGCGGCCCGGGCATGCCGCTCCCTTCGCGGATGTCGTTCGCCGCGGGGAAGCGGAATGTCGCGAAGACCGACGTGTCGCCGACCGGGTGGACATCCTTGAGCGGGGGCAGGGGACGCTGCTGGGCCGCGAGTGGTGCGGCGACGGCGGAGAACAGAAGGAAGGCGGATACCAGGCGGCGCATGGGTCGGACCCCGTAAGATTTTGTCGAGGAACCTAACAGGTGAGAAGTGAGAAGTGAGAAAGGAAGACCCGACGGTCGATATGGACGATCGGGTTTTCCCTTCTCACTTCTCACTTCTCTCTTCTCACCTTACATCCCGATCCGGCGCCCCACGATCATCTTGAACAGCACCCGATCGGTGACGTTGGTGAGCGCGATCCCCGGCGCGAAGTTGAACTCCCAGTCCGGACCGAAGTCATAGTTGATCGCCGGGAAGAGTTCCTGCTCGGTGGTGCCGAGCGGCGCGAAGTGATTGATCGGTCCGAGCGAGCCATAGTATTCCAGCGCCACGTTCAGGCGCTTCGTCAGGTCGAAACCGACCTGCACGTTGGGCTCGAAATCGGCGCCCTCGTTGGAGCCCGGACCCTTGAGGACCAGGCCGAGCACCGGATTCACCGACCAGTACCACCGTCCGATCGTCTGGTCGATGATCGGCCGGATCTCCCAGGTCCAGGTGTCCCGCGAAAAAGCGGCGCGCTCGTAGCCGAACTCCTGCGAGATGCTGACGCCGACCGGCCAGTGCCAGCGCCGGGGCGCTGCGAAGCGAGGCCGCAGATGGGTGCCGACCCACTGCCAGCCGCCCTGGGGCTGCACCGCTGTGAAGTTGTAGTAGCCGAGTTCGAAGAAGTCGGTGAACCCGTGAGTGATCTCCAGGGTCTCGTGCCAGGCGTAGCGCGTCGAGAAGACATCCGGGTCCGCGCCGGTCCCGGCCTGCCTCGTGAAGTTGGTGTGCAGCTCGAACATGGTGGCGCCGACCGGCACCAGCTCCGACGCATACACCTGGATTTCGTAGTTGTCCTGCGCCCGCAGAGATAGCGGCAGGAGCGTGAGCAGAGCGAGATAGGGAAGGCGCATGCGATCAAAGATAGAAGCGAGAAGAGAGAAGGGAGAAGGGAAGACCCGACTGTCGAGATGATTCTGAC
>JBOHRZ010000298.1:0-3854 GCA_050732975.1 Gemmatimonadales bacterium | reverse complement strand
CGCGCCCGCTCGATTGCCGCACGGCTTCCGAAGACACAGCGTCACGCCTTCAGCAGCGTGGCCGCGATGGCAACCGCGACAGGTGATCACCGCTGGAAACGCTATGTGACGCCGGACGGCGTGACGCTGAGTGAGAAGTCCCGGGGCAAGAACACCGGGCCGTTGCGACTCGATTCCCCGCCCGCGTTGATGCTTCGACTCCGCGCTGGATCAGGCGCCGGCACCAAGGCGGACGTACTCGCGATGCTGCTCGGCCTGCCACACCCTGCAACATTGCGGGCTCTTGCGGACGGTCTCAACTACGGGGTGCGCCCGCTCCGCACGGCGCTCGATGATATGGTCACGGCAGGCTTCGTCGAGCGGATCGGCTCGAACCCCGGGACCTATCGCACCAGTGCCGAGCAGTGGACTGCCGTGCTCAACGGCGGCCGTCACGAAGTGGCGGCGAGTCCAGGGTATCCGCCGCGATGGATGCCGTGGGCAGACGTGACGATCCTGACGGCACATCTCCTTGCGTGGGCTGAACAGGCCGGAACGGCGGGTTGGTCAGAGTATCTGTCGACCAGTCGGCTGCGCGACGTGGTCGAACGACACGTGACACCATCGATCGCCAGTTCCATGCACGTACTCGCGCCGACAACCGGGGGGAAATGGGACCAGCGCGCGCTGGAGAGTCTCCTGGCAAGCATCGACATGTTTATCCGGGGGAATTGGTAGGCATGACAGTGGAGCCTGGGTCGGAGTTTCTTGCAGATCTTGTTACCGTTCGCCAGAGTCGCAGCAATCAGGCGCTGGTCTGCAGAATCGGGATCCTACGCCGTCCGGGTTCCATTACATAAGTTGTTGGCGATCTCCCACGGACTGGAGGAAAGCACCATGGCGGACAAGAAGCGGGATGTCGTTCAGATCAAGAATCCTCGCACCGGTCACTACGTGAAAATCGACCGCGGCGGCGGGCAAATTCTCGACCACAAGAAGTCAGATGGCCCCTACAAGGGCGTCCCCGTCGCCAGGAAGAGCAAGAAGAGCGCGTGATCTACATCGATACCTTGCTGACAAAATCACGGTTCCGCACGATAGACGCCGGCGAAGTGACAACTGGCAGGGATTATCTCGCCAAGATCTGGGAGCTGTTGATCTCGTGTCCCGTCGGTGTGGCGATCGTGCATGAAGACATCGCACCGATGACGATGGCCAACATCTACTACGAATTGGGCATCCTTGACGCCCTTGGTAGAGAATCAATCGTGGTGGCCGTCGGAAGTCCGGAGCTTCCATCGGATCTCGGACGAACGGAGCATATCCCGACCGGGAGGGGGTTCGACAGGCGGTTCACCAACTTCATCGCGTCCCTGGAACACCGGTCCACCTACTACCGCACGATGGCGAACAACCTGGAACGAAACCCACTGCTCGCGATCGACCTGCTTCGGCGCGCATCTCTGCTCAGTGAGGACACCGCTCTCAATACCGAAGCCCGAAAGGTCTGGGCGGCGCACGCAACCGCCGATCGGGCCAAGGGTGCGGTTGAGATGTTGATGCTTGCGTTCTAGGAGCTGACTGGAAGGTCTCCAGGAACTTTTCGTCGGTCCGCAACGGCCGGCTGCGTCCATTTCGTGGGGTACAGAATGGTGTTGCGCTCGGTATGCTCCGAAAGCTTCACCAGATACGTGCGCCTGACATGATCAAAAGCGCCGGGGCCCTGCACTGCCAGGGCCCCGTTGATCTCATTGAGGATCTCGCCCCAGGTGGGCACCGGAGTCAGGCCGTCGAATTCGAGGTGGAAAAGATCACCGCCGTTCGCCGCCCGCGGCGGAGTTCAATCTCAGCCAACTGGGCGCGATACCGTTCCTGCAGCTCGAGCACCTCGGCCACCCCGGGCCGCCGAGAAGCGAGGTCGATCAGCCGCTCGAGTTCCCGCTGCGGCGAGCTCGACTCTCGGACCTTCGTGGTATGCCTGGTCATCTCGAACGCCCTCACGATCCAATAGGTGCTGGTGAATCCTCGACCCGGGAACCATGGGTGTCAAGGCGAGAGGATCATCATAACGCGTAAGCGAGCAACGCCCCCTCGCCGATGGCGGTTCTTACCCCCGCGACCTACCTTTTCTGCTGCGCCCCCGCGCCACACCCAGTCATACTCACCGACCTCCGACCCGGACGGCCTGATGCATTGGGATACCGGCAACATCGCGTTCATGCTCGTGTCGACCTCCCTCGTCATGCTCATGACGCCGGGACTCGCCTTCTTCTATGGCGGGCTCGTCGGTCGCAAGAACGTCCTCGCCATCATGATCCAGAGCTTCGTGTCCATGGGCGTCACCACCGTCCTCTGGGTCGCCGTCGGATACTCGATGTGCTTCAGCGGCCGCTACGGCGACCCCGTCAATCCCGATATCGGCGGCATCATCGGCAACTTCCACCTGGCCTTCTTTCATGGCCTGACACCGATGACGCCATTCCCCGGCTCGCCCACCATCCCGCTGATCGTGTTCGTCGCGTATCAGATGATGTTCGCCCAGATCACCCCGGCCCTGATCACCGGCGCGTTCGCCAATCGCGTCACCTTCAAGGCCTACCTCCTCTTCCTGGTGGCCTGGCTGCTGCTGGTCTACTTCCCCATCGCCCACATGGTGTGGGGCGGCGGCATCCTGCAGCAACACGGCGTCCTCGACTTCGCCGGCGGCATCGTGGTCCATGCCACCGCCGGATTCGCGGCCCTCGCCGCCGTCTTCTATGTCGGCAAGCGCCGAGTCCAGGATCCCGGCCTGCACAGCATTCCGCTGGTCGCCCTCGGCACCGGCCTGCTCTGGTTCGGATGGTACGGGTTCAATGCCGGCAGCGAACTCAAGGTCGATCCGGTCACCGCCAACGGCTGATCAAACAAGGCCGGGCTTATAATAAGCCCTAGGCGGGATTATTATAGTCCCTCATGAAGGCATCAACCATCGAAGCCGCCCTCCAGGCTACCGGCGAACAGCTCGCCGCGGCCGGCTCCCGAGCCGCCATCGTGGTGGTCGGCGGAGCTACGCTCGCGATCACAGGACTCGTCCAGCGAGCGACCGACGATGTCGACGTCATCGCCTTGGCGGAACGCAGTCAGGACGGGTCCATCCGCCTTCAAAGTGCCGTGCCGCTGCCGGAGAGTATCACGCGAGCCGCCAGTCGGGTGGCGCGCGACCTCGCGTTACCCACCGACTGGCTCAATGCCGTTGTCGGCAAGCAGTTCACCAACGGTCTCCCACCCGGCCTGGCAGAGGACATCACCTGGCGCCGTTACGCGGCACTTGACGTCGGGTTCGCCGGTCGGCGCTCGCTCATCGCGCTCAAGCTCTTTGCCGCGGTTGACTGCTCGCCGGAAAGCGTTCACACCCAGGACCTGATTGCGCTGGCACCGACACGCGGCGAACTCGATCAGGCGGCAACATGGGTGGCCACGCAGGATGCGTCACCACATTTCCCGAGTCACCTTGCCAAGGTGATCGATCATGTCATCAAGCACACACGATAAAATCGCTCGACAGGTTGAGCGGCTGGTCGTGGACATCGCGTGGACGCAATGGAGCGCACTGTCATCGCTCGTCAGTCCTCGCGCAGAACCGGCGCGTGCCATTATCGATCCCGAAGCACTGATCCTCCTCTCGGTGATGGGTGAGCGATACGAGCGGCGTCTTCTCGACGTTGCAGCAGCCTGGCTCGCGGAAGGCATCAGGTTCGTCAGCGTGCAACGCGCCCGCTCGATTGCCGCACGGCTTCCGAAGACACAGCGTCACGCCTTCAGCAGCGTGGCCGCGATGGCAACCGCGACAGGTGATCACCGCTGGAAACGCTATGTGACGCCGGACGGCGTGACGC
>JBOHRZ010000297.1:0-3857 GCA_050732975.1 Gemmatimonadales bacterium | reverse complement strand
GGGCTACTGACTACGCGCGACGTCATCGGACCCCGAAGTAGCCAGGGCCAGACAAAACGAAGAGTGGCGCTTCGTGCCGCCACTCTTCGTTCTCCAGCCGAAACCTCAGGGAGAGATCAGCCTCGACGTCCCCCGTGACCGCCGCGGCCACCGCCCGATCGCGCCGGGCGAGCTCGGGGCGCGGATGGCGCCGAGCGCTGGGGCGACGCGGAGGGCCGGCCCGAAGGTGGCGGCCCGGACGGACGGTACGATGGAGACGACGACGGGGCCCGATTTACATGCGGAGGCTCCCGGTACACCGGCCGAGCCGATACTCCCGGCCGTCCGCGATCGAACGGCGGCTGCGCGCCGGATGCCGACGTGGGCGGCTGCCGGAACACAGGACGCTGCCACTGCCGTGACTGCGGGACTGCGGTTCGCGGCACCAGGTTCATGTCATTCGGGCGCGGACGAGCGCGAGTCCCCGGGTTGCCGCCACGTGATTGCGGGTTGGCGCCACGCACGTCCGGTGCGGTGCGGCCCGCACCACGCGAACCGACGAAGCCTGATGCACCGCGCGAATCCGGTCGCGGCCGCGGGCGACCCACCGGCGCGGGGCGCCGGTATGAGCGGCCACCGACAAAGACGGGATATGTACCGGGGAACCCGTAGCTGCCGCCGGAATAGTACCCGTAGTTGTAGCCCCAGGGCGAATAGAACCATGGGTCGTAGAACGGCGAGTACCCGAACGACAGGCCCAGTGAGAAATCAGCGCCCGGGTAACCCCAACCGCAGCCGAGGCAGCGCCATGCCGGGTTGTAGAAGGGATCGTAATATCCCGGGTAATAGCCGCCTCCCCCGGCGACCGATGGCGCCTCAGCGATCTGCTGCACGGTGTAACCGACCGCGTCGTAATCGAAATGACGGCCGGCCGTCATGCGCGCGACGATGCCGCTGAGTTCGGTTTCGGCATCGTTGGTCGAGTCACGGAGCGCGATGGCACCGTAATCCCAGTGGCCATTGCCGACGAAGTCTGCGAACTGGTATGGCTGCGCCGAAACCGCCGCGTAAACCATTCCATTGCCGGCGAGATCGTCGGCGAGAAACGCCTCCTGATGGTCGCGATCCTGAAGTTCGTATTGCTTGTTCCCACGCACGAAGGCGTCGTCGTTGGGATCGAGCGGAAACAGCACCCGAACCAGGCCGTCGCCGTCGACGCGGAAGACGATCAGGTAGCCGTCGTCGCGGGTCTGCACCCGCACTCGCACGGGGCTACCCGGCATGAAACTGCCGTCGTCGTTGAGAGTGATCTGGATCGCGGGAGCCAGGGCCGCGGCCGATGCGACCGGGATGGAATCGGAAAGCATGGTCGCAGAGGCGATCGTGGCGAGCAGCATCAACATGGGAACCTCCTTGCCATATCAACGGGCAATCGTTAGGGACAGACCCTATATATTGTATCCAGATTCGTGCCAGACGTAACTCTATGTCGGGAAATGATTTACAAAATGCCATTTCGGAAAAGTGTCCGAAATGGATGACACGGAAGGTTGTTTTGGACACGTTTTCCGTCCCGGCGGACGAAGGCACCGTCAGGCGATCGAGGTCTCGCGGCCGCCGTTCCAGCGGTGCCAGTACATCCTGAGTTCGGTGATCTTCGAGCCGTCGGTTTCGGCGAAAAAGGCGCCTCTGGCGTCGACCCAATCGCCGCTCGTCCGGCGGCGGAAGACCAGCTTGAACTCGGTCGCGAACCATGGCCCCGCGACGAGGACCTCACCGACGGTGAACGCCGCTTCGGACTGATAATACGGGATGTCTGCCGCCCACTGGCGGATGGCGTCTCGACCATGGATCGGCGTCGAAAACGGCGTCTCGAGAAAGGTGGGGTCGTCGGCGAAGACGCCGACCATTACGTCCGGCCGGCCCTTGCTCCATCCGTCGGCCAGTTGGTCGGCGAGTTCGCGGGCCCGGGCGCGCATGGCGATGGGGTCAATGGGATCGCTCACGGGCGGCCTGGAAGAGGCATGGCGCAGGTGACCATTCGTGCCGGCAATCTAACGTCGAACGGCGAGCCCGGTTCCGGCGAAGAAGCGATCGGAGCCCGGCCCGAATCCCCAGCCGATCCGGGCATCGACCTGGATGTCTTGGCTGACGAAGAAGTGGATACCCGAGTCGGAGTATCGTTGTGAAGCTTCGGTGCCGCCCAGCGGCAGCACAACGTAGCCCTCTTCGTAGAGCTGCCAGCGCCCGCCTGCCTGATACTGCACGGAGAACGACGCAATGGCGCTTCCGCCATTGTCGGGCATCGCCGTGCCGAAGGTTTCGACCCCTGCCGACCAGGCTCTGTCGATCTCCCACCCCAGGAGCAAGGCGGCTCCGGGAAGGAATCGGTCCTTGTTCCCGGTTACGTCCCTGTTTCCCGTCGGCGCAGTGACGCTGGCTTCTGCCGATAAGGCCGGAATGACGCCGCGCTGCGGAAGGAGGCGAATCTTCGTGCCGAGGTCCACATCGTCGAGGCCGCTGCGGCGCTTCACGGCGGTGGCGGCACTGCCTCCGCCACAATCGACGAGGAAATTTTCACCAAGCCGCAGCTCCACCTCTCGTGACAGACCGATCCGGATGAGAAGTTCCGGGAACGAGTGCTGAGAGCCGCTGCCCCGCCCCGCCGACGTATAGCTGTATCCGCCTTCAAACTGGAGGTGATGGCGGGCCAGCGTCGCGACGCCGTCGGTGAAATCGGGTCGGTCGGCCTCGATCGTGGAGAGTGAATCTACCTGCTGGGCACGCACCGCCCGCGCGCCGACCGTTACCATTGCGACCGTCAGCACGCACCGTTCAGGTCCGCAGCGCATCGACCAACAACCAGCCGTTCAGCACGGCGATCACGACCGCGGCGACCCAGGCCAGGCTGGTGATCAGCGGGCCGTTCGCAAAGGCGCCCATCTTCCGCTTTGACGAGGTGAACTGCACCAGTGGGACCACGGCGAACGAGAGCTGCAGCGAGAGGATCACCTGGCTCAGGATCAGCAGCGACCCGACGCCGCGCTCGCCGTACAGCGCCGTCACGATGATGGCCGGGATGATGGCCAGCAGGCGGGTGATCATCCGCCGCAGCCACGGCGGCAGCGAGATGTTCAGGAACCCTTCCATCACGACCTGGCCGGCCAAGGTGCCAGTGATGGTGGAGTTCTGGCCGGAGGCGAGCAGGGCCACGACGAAGAGCAAGCTGGCGAGCGACGTGCCGAGCAACGGCGACAGCAGCTTGTAGGCGTCACCGATGTCGGCAACATTGTCGTATCCGGTGCCGTGGAAGGTCGCCGACGCGAGAATCAGAATCGCCGCGTTGATGAAGAACGCGACCAGCAGGGCAACGCTGGAATCGAGCGTGGCGTGATGAATCGCTTCGCGTTTCGATGCCGGGTCGTCGCCGAGCTTCCGGGTCTGCACGATCGCGGAATGCAGGTAGAGGTTGTGTGGCATCACGGTGGCGCCGAGGATGCCGATCGCGATGTAGAGCATGGCGGGGTTGGTCGCGATCCGGCCACGCGGCAGCAGTCCGCCAAGGATGCCGGCAATCGCCGGATGCGAGAAGACCAGTTCCGCCGCGAAGCAGACGCCGATCACTACGATCAGCGCGATCACGAACGCTTCCAACCGCCGGAAGCCCTTCTGCTGGAGCAAAAGAATGAGCAGCACGTCGAGCGAGGTGAGCATCACACCGTACAGCAGCGGGAGACCGAACAGCAGGTTCAGCGCGATCGCCGATCCGATCACTTCCGCGAGGTCGCAAGCACCGATGGCGATCTCGCAAAGGACCCAGAGTCCGAACGAGACCGGCTTGGAATAGTGATCGCGGCATGCCTGGGCCAGATAGCGAC
>JBOHRZ010000296.1:0-3870 GCA_050732975.1 Gemmatimonadales bacterium | reverse complement strand
GTCGCGGTCGCGTCGTACGGCGTGCGCGTGAGCAACATCGGCGCCCTGGTGGCGCCCTTCGGGATGAGAATCACGGTGTGGAGTTTCACGCCGTCGCGCATGGGTATCATCACGTCCCGGCGCACATAATCGAACGACGACGTCGCCGGCGTGAACTGCTTCGGCGTCTCGCTCGGCAGGGTCCCCTGCGCGGCGAGCGGTGCTGAAGCGAGGCACGAGATCGCGGCGAGCGCCAAGGCACGGAGCATGGTCATCATGGTTCTCGCGAAGGAGAGGGGCTCGTTCAATCTGCTGGCGCCCGGAACAATACCATACCCAGCGGTGGCAACGTCACCACGATCGATTGGTCGTGCCCGTGGGACGCGATCGGAACTGAGTCCACGCCGCCCAAGTTGCCCTGTCCGCTTCCACCGTACAGCGGAGCGTCGCTGTTGAGCAGCTCCTCCCATCGGCCCCCGCGCGGCACGCCGACGCGATGGTTGTGACGTGGTACCGGGGTGAAGTTGCAGGCGACCACGACGGGCCGCGGATCGTTCCTGGCGCGCCGCTGGTAGAGCAGGACGCTCTGGTCCGAGTTCGAGGCATCGATCCAACGGAAACCGTCAGGATCGCAGTCCTCCTCGTGCAGCGCCGCCAACTCGCGGTACCGGGTGTTGAGGTCGCGGACCCACCGCTGCATCGCCTGGTGCCGCGGCTGCTCCAGCAGGTGCCAGTCGAGACTCCGATCGTGGTTCCACTCCCGGCGCTGCGCAAACTCGCCGCCCATGAACAGCAGCTTCTTCCCGGGCTGGGTATACATGTAACCGAACAGGAGACGGAGGTTGGCGAATTGCTGCCATTCATCGCCCGGCATCTTCTCCAGCAGCGAGTGCTTACCGTGCACCACCTCGTCGTGCGACAGGGGCAGCACGAAATTTTCGGTGAAGGCGTACATCCCGCGGAAGGTCAACTCGTTGTGGTGGTGCCGCCGGAACACGGGATCGCGAGACGTGTACTGCAGGGTGTCGTGCATCCACCCCATGTCCCACTTGAAGCCGAAGCCAAGACCGCCGAGGTACGTGGGCCGGGACACCATCGGCCACGCGGTCGATTCCTCGGCGACGGTCACGATGCCCGGCTCATCGGCGTACACCGTTTCGTTGACGCGGCGCAGGAAGCCGACCGCGTCGAGATTCTCGCGCCCGCCGTAAACGTTGGGAATCCACTCGCCGGCCTTGCGGCTGTAGTCGAGGTACAGCATCGAGGCCACGGCATCGACCCGGAGGCCGTCGGCGTGAAAGACATGCAACCAGTACACGGCACTGCTGAGCAGGAAGCTCCGCACCTCGTGGCGGCCGTAATTGAAGATGAAGCTGTTCCAGTCAGGATGAAAACCCTGCCGCGGGTCGCCGTGCTCGTAGAGATGGGTGCCGTCGAAGTAGGCCAGGCCATGCTCGTCGGTCGGGAAGTGTGACGGCACCCAGTCGAGCAGCACGCCGATTCCGGCCTGGTGCAGGCGATCGACCAGATACATGAAATCCTGCGGCGTGCCGAACCGGCTGGTGGGCGCGAAGTAGCCGGTAACCTGGTATCCCCACGAGCCGTAGAACGGATGCTCCATTACCGGCAGGAACTCGACGTGCGTGAAGCCCATCGTGCCGAGGTAGTCTGGTAGCAATTCGGCCAGTTCCCGGTAGGTGAGCGGCCGGTCGCCCTCCTCGGGACGGCGACGCCACGAACCGAGGTGCATCTCGTAGCTGGCACATGCCTCGCGCAGGGGCTGCCCGGCGCGCCGCCGCTCCATCCACTCTCCATCGCCCCATTGGTAATCCAGCGGCCACACTTTCGACCCGGTGAGTGGCGGCGTCTCGGCATGTACCGCGAAGGGATCGGCCTTGTCCACTTCGTAGCCATCGTGGCGGGAAACGATGTGATACTTGTAAGTTGCGCCGGCGCCGACGCCTGGAACGAAACCTTCCCAAATTCCGGACGACGCGCGCGCACGCAGCGGGTGGCTGGTCTTGTTCCAGCCGTTGAACTCGCCCATCACCGTGACCTGCGCCGCGGACGGCGCCCAGACAGCGAACCACGTTCCGGGCCGGCCTTCGACGTCGCCCACGTGGGATCCGAGTCGCTCCCACATCCGGGAATGGGTGCCTTCGCCGAAGAGGTGCAGATCCTGCTCGCCCAGCGCCGACGGGTCGTACCACACCGGTGCCGCGGTGTCGTGTATCGCAGACGGCGGGGCATCCGGAGCGCGTCTGGTCACGGCTTTGTCGACACCCTTCCCCGGTCGCCGGGTCATGTCTGCCCGTCGAGCAGCTGCAGGATTCCGCGGATGGGGATCTGCACCCATTGCGGTCGATTGTTCAGTTCGTATCCCAATTCATAGGTGGCCTTTTCGAGCAGCAGAATACGCAGCAGCAGCGCGAGTTGCTCCGTGCCCGGCGGA
Organism: Gemmatimonadales bacterium; assembly: GCA_050732975.1. Classification (GTDB taxonomy): domain Bacteria; phylum Gemmatimonadota; class Gemmatimonadetes; order Gemmatimonadales; family GWC2-71-9; genus Palsa-1233. The sequence goes on along the minus strand of JBOHRZ010000296.1, from coordinate 1,439 downwards.
ATGAACGCCGCCCGCTCGCCGCGGGCCCGCTCGAGATATCCGGCGAGATAGGACGCGCTCACCCATCGGCGCCAGTACGTGGCGAGCGGCTCGAGATCCGGCACTTCCTCGGGCCGGATCACCCCGAGGCCGGCCGGCCCGTACAACACCGTGTGCACCGCGTAGTCGAACGACCGCAGCATGCCGGCGACATCCCGCAAGGGGGAACGTTTGATCCGCCGCTGTGACACACTGCGCGCCGGCTCGCCCTCGAAATCGATGATTACGAAGTCGCGCCCGGTGTGCAGCACCTGGCCGAGATGGAAGTCGCCGTGACCACGGGTGCGAGTGGCTTCGATCCGCTTCCCGACGATGCGATGGAAGGTCCGCAACAACTGTTCTTCGGAGCCCACCAGGCGATTCGCCTCCGTCGCGATGTTCTGCGGCAAATCGGCAAGGCGGTCGCGGAGCAGGTGAAACGCCTCCGCCGTCAGGTTGCGCGTCGATTGGTAGAGTGAGCGCTGATAGAGCGAGCTGAACGGCTCCGGCGCGAATGCCGGATCGTCGGCGTCGGACGCCAGCGCGAGGTGCATCTCGGCGGTCCGCTGGCCGAGCAACGCGGCGGTCTCCAGGTAGGCCCCGATCACCTCGTGCGGCTGGGCCGGCAACCTGGTCGCGCTCAGGTCCAGACTGCCGCTCGGCGGCGGCGCAGGCATCTCGCCGCGGGCCCGGCGCAGCATGGCCTGTTCGAAGTACCGCTTCACCTGGTCGAGGGTGTAGTGCCACGCGTCGCCCTCGTTGACGACGTAGCCCTGCAGGATCGCAACCGTCATCGGTTCGTGGCGCGGACGGTGGTACTCCAGTGCACCGGCCAGCGGCGCGGTATGCTGGAAGGCGGTCTTCGTGGTCAGGAAACGGCCGATCTCCAATTCGGGATTGGTTCCCTCCCCCAGGCGGCGGATCAGCTTCATGACGAAGCGGGTGCCGAACGCCACCGAACTGTTGCTCTGCTCGGCGCCGAGCACGTGCGCCGCAGCATGGTCGCCGCCCTGGTCGCGCAGCGTCTTGAAGAGACGCGTCTGGGTCGCGGTCAGCTCACCGACATTCCCCTTGAGCGACCGCCGCCGGCTGATCGCATCGAGGAGCACCTCGGCGAGGCCGGTATCGGTAAAGGCATCGAGCAACACCCCGGGAGCACCGGGGTTGGCGCCGGCCAGCGTAAGGTCGGCGAGGACGGCGGCGGGTTTGTCGTGACGGGCGCGCGTGGCAGGTTGGCCCTGCAGGAACATGATCGGCACGGCGTACGCGTCGGGATTGCCGCTGGCGAAGGAGACCTGCACGACCAGCACGGCGCTTTCCAGCCCATCGTGCTCCACCGGAATGACATCCTCGATGTCGGTGGCGATGATCTCACGGGCCTTCCCCGCGAACCAACGGCGGCCCTGGAGGAACTCCGGCAG
>JBOHRZ010000295.1:0-3951 GCA_050732975.1 Gemmatimonadales bacterium | reverse complement strand
ATCTGGAACGGGTCTCCAACGAGCTGGTCGGCGAGGCGCGCAGCGTGAGCGTCACCTTCGAGGACGCCGAGCGCGTCTCGGCCGAGCTGCGCAAGAGCACCACACGCACCGGCACGCTGCGGATCATCACCATCGGCGGGCTGGACCGCAGCGCCTGCGGCGGGACGCACGTGTCGCGCACCAGCGAAATCGGTGCGATCATGCTGCACGGGGTCGAGAGGGTACGCAATCACGTCCGGGTCGGGTTCGTCGCCGGCGGCCGCGCCTTGGCGCACGCGCGCGAAGGACACGATCTGCTGGCGCGCCTCGCAGAGGAGATGGGATGTGCGGTGGCGGAACTCCCCGACCTGATTGCCACCCGGCAGCGCGAGGCGAAGGACTTCCGCGAACGGATCGCCCGGTTCGAAACCGAAGTGGCCGCGGCCCGGGTGCGGGCGCTGTACGACGCCGCGGTGCCCGATGCCGACGGCATCCGCCGCATTGCCCATCGTGTCACCGAGGAGCCGGCGTCGCTGATTCGGCAGATGGCGCAGGCCGCTGCGGGGCTCAACCGGGTGCTCTTCGTCGCCATTGCTGCTGAGCCGCCGGCGATCTGGTTTGCCGCGAGTGCCGACAGCGGCCACGACGCCGGCGTCGAGCTCAAGGCCGCGCTCGCGGCCGGCGGCGGACGGGGAGGCGGATCGCCCCGCGTGGCGCAGGGGACGGCGGGGGCGGTGGATGCCCTCCAGGGAATCGCGGATCGCGTGATCAGTCCGCGGTAATCGCCTGGTATGCGGCCGGCCTCGGGATGTGCCGCGTGTGCCGGTCCCGGCGTGCCCCGCCGCGGCGCTCCGGCGTCTCCCCCACATGCGCCATCAACTCCTTGCCACCCCGACCGGCCTCCGCCAGGTAATCCTCGTCCTCGACAGCGGCGAGGAAGCCTGTTCGGCGATTACGTCCTTCGCCGCACACCAGGAAATCACCAGTGCGTCGCTCACCGCCATCGGCGGCTTCGCACACGCCGCCGTCGGCTGGTTCGACATCGGCAAGAAGAAGTACCGGAGGATCGACGTCGACGAGCAGTGCGAGGTGCTGGCGTTCACCGGCGATATCGTGCTCGGCGATCAGGATTCTCCGACCCTCCATGCTCACGTAGTCGTGGGGTTGCGCAACGGCCGGACCCGCGGAGGCCACTTCCTGCGCGGCCTCGTGCGTCCTACGCTCGAGGTGATGCTCACCGAGACACCGGCGACCCTTCACCGCCGTCTCCGCCCGGACGTCGGTGCGGCCCTCATCGACCTCGGCGACACTATATCACTGGATAACACAGTTGAGGATACCACCATGGCACAGGTCAAGGATCCCGTCTGCGGAATGATGATCGACCCCCTGAAGGCGGCAGGCACGTCGACATGGAAGGGCGTGACGTATTACTTCTGCTCCGAGGACTGCAAGCGGCAATTCGACAACGACCCGGAGCACTACGTCGAACCGGAGGTGGGGCCGGTGACACTCTCCGACGAGCCGCCATTCACCAGGACGGGGCCCCTCGTCGCTCCCAAATTCGGCTCGGCCGGCAGCGGCGGCGCAGAGTACGAACCGGGGCCGGAGCGCTGACCGCGCGATGCCGGCCCGCCGGACTCAAGTGTTCCGGCCAGTGACCGAGAACTTCAAGCAGGCCATCGAGTTGCGACCACGTCACGCGCTTTTCGCGCGGGCGTTGCCGCTGTTACCTTGCCAATGGCAACACACCACGGAGGGAAACCGATTGCTGGCCGCGATTGCCGCCGTCATGCTGGCCGCCGCCGATACCGGAATGAAGAACGTCGCGTTCACTGGTGATGCCGGGGTGGTGAGCACCTCCGGCAACACCCGACTGACCACGATCAACGTCGGCGACAAGCTGGTCGGCCACTGGGATGGTTGGACCGTGTCTCAGGTGTTCTCGGTTACCTACGGCCGCAACGACACCGCGACGACCGCCTCTCTGTGGCACGGCGCGCTCCGCGCCGATCGGTCCTTCGCTCCGCCCGATCACTCGCTGGCGGCGCGGTCGGCGGTATTCCTCCTCACCCAGTACGACCGCAACACGTTCGCGGGATTTCGCAGGCGGATTTCCCCAGCCGTCGGATTGGCGCTGGTGGCGTTCAGCGATTCCGCCAACACCCTCAGCTTCGAAGCCGGTGCCGGATACACCTGGCAGACCTCCGTAGCAGCGGATACCAATCGCAACTACTGGTCGGGTCGCGCCGCCGCCGGCTACCATCGGCGCATCGGTCGCCATGGCGGGTTCGATCAGCACGTCGAGGTGATCCCTGACTTCCTGGTCGCGCAGGACGTTCGAATCAACTCCGAAACCTCCCTGACGGCGCCGATCACCGGCGGGATCGCCATGAAGGCCGCGTACCTGATCCACTTCGACGGGCTTCCCGAACCGGGGTATCGCCGAACCGACCGGATCCTGACCACCGGGATCCAGGTCTCCTTCTGACGCCCCCCGCCGCGCGATGACTTCCGATCGCGTCACGGTTCGCTACGAGGTCACTCTCGAGTGCTCGGAGTCGACCGCCCCGGAGCTCGAGCGCTGGATGCGCAACACGCACATTCCCGACGTGCTGGCGACGGGATGCTTCATCGGGGCGCACTTCGATCGCGATGATGGCCGGTTTCGCACCTCGTATCATGCCGCCGGCCGCGCCGACCTCGACCGATACCTGGCCGAGCACGCCGCCCGGTTGCGCGACGAATTCGCCCGGCGGTTCCCCACCGGCGTTGCGGTGTCGCGCGAGATCTGGGCCCGGTTGCAGCATTGGCCACCGATGTGACCGTTCCGTACGCGCTCGTCGAACGACCCCTCCCGCCGCCGCACACTGAACGATCCGCCGCACTCGCCGAACTCGCCTGGCGTTGTCATCACGCCCTGCGCCAGTATCGCCCGCCTCCGCTCCGGGGACTTCCCGGCCTCGCCCGCGAGCTGGGTGTGGGTGCGATCTGGCTCAAGGACGAATCGTTCCGCTTCGGCCTCAATGCCTTCAAGGCGCTCGGCGCCTCGTTTGCGATGCGGCATTGGCTGACGACGCACGAGGTGCCCGGCGAAGCCGTGTTCACCACGGCCACCGACGGGAATCACGGCCGCGCGGTGGCATGGATGAGCCGGCAATTGGCCAGGCGCGCGATGATCTTCATGCCGGCGCATTCGGTTCCGGCCCGCGTGGCGGCGATCCGCAACGAAGGCGCCGGCGTGATTCTCGTGCGGGGGGGATACGACGCCGCGGTTGCAGATGGCACTCGGCGCGGCCGCCGAACGCGGCTGGATTGCCATCCAGGACACCGCCACCGACCGATATACCGAGGTACCATCGTGGATTGCGGCGGGCTACTGGACCACTGCCCGCGAACTGGAAGCGACGCTGCTGCCGCCTTCCGCGCCGCTGGTCGACGTGATTCTGGTGCACGCCGGCGTGGGTACCTGGCCGGCGTCGATGACTGAATACCTCTGGCACCGCTACGATGCGCGGCGACCGCGGATCGTCGTCGTCGAACCCGTCGAAGCGGCGTGCGTCCTCGATTCGGTGCGGGCGGGGCGTCCGACTCGCGCGGCCGGTTCTCTCAGCACCATCATGGCGGGGCTCAACTGCGCGCTGCCGTCGACTACGGCGTTCGCAACGCTGCAGCGGAGCGCTGACGCGTTCATGGCCATCGCCGATCCACTGGTCGAACGGGCGATGCGTCGGCTCGCCGGCGGTGCTGCGCTCCCGGACGGCGACTTCGAGGTGATCGCCGGCGAATCGGGAGCGGCGAGTGTCGCCGGATTGATGGCGCTCGCTGCCGATCCCGCATTCGCCGCAGTGCGGCGGCACGTCGGACTCGACGCCGATACCCGTGTTCTGGTCTGGTCCACCGAGGGCGCCACCGACCCCGCCGGATGGGAGCGGGTTGTCGGGCGGCCGGTCCCCGGGTAGCGTGTAGCGG
>JBOHRZ010000294.1:0-3958 GCA_050732975.1 Gemmatimonadales bacterium | reverse complement strand
GCGCGAACGGATCGGCGAGGACGAAGCGCGGCGCGCCCACCTGCGCGACATCCATAGGGCCGCGGCGGAACGCCTCGCTGCAGCCAACGCCGCCGCCGACCGGCAGGGCGGCGCGACACGCCATGCGGTCGCCGCGGCCGAGCAGGCCCGACTGCGGCTCCGTGAGACCCGCGACCGCGAGGCGCGCGAAGTGGCCGAACGCCGCGCTCTCGACGAGGAAGTCGCCGTGCTGGCCGCGCGCCGCAGCGCGATCGATGCCCTCGAACGCGATCACGCCGGCCTGGCACCCGCCGCCGCCGCACTCCTCGCCGCCCGCGAGAGCTTCGGCGACCGGATCGTCGGGCCGCTTGCCGATTTCGTGGCGTCCGAACCCGGCGACGACGCCGATGCCGCCGAGCGGCTCCTCGGCGACTACGCCCACGCCGTGCTCGTCAAGGACCAGGCCGCCGTCGACGCGGTGCAGCACTGGCACGCCGAACACCATCCCGGCGCGCTGGTGCTCCTCCCGGTTGAACCGGGGCCGGTGCAACGCGGCGGAGCCATCGATTCCCGGCTGCGGGTCGATCCGATTGCCGCTGACTGGGTCGCCGCCCTCGTCGGCGGGTCGGAGATTCTCGAATCCAGCGGACGAGTGCTGCGCCGAGCCAACGGTGCCGTGTTCCTGACCGGACCGGTGACGGCCGACGGCCCGATCCGTCGTCGTGCCGAACTCAAGTCGCTGGCTTCCGAAATCAGCAAGACAACGTCGGCGCTGACGGAGGCCGAGACGCGCACCGGCGGAACGGCCGCCGAAATCCGGCGCCTTGAAGCCGCCAGCGACGAAGCCGACGCACAGGCCGATCAACACCGCGAGGTGGAGCGCCAGACGATTGCCGCCCGCGAGGAGGCCGCCCGCGAGGTCGCCGGCAACGAGCGCGAGCTCGCCGAGTGTGCCACGCAGCTCGATCGGCTCGCCGATCGCCTGGCGCGGGCCGAACACCGGCGCCGCGAAGTCGAAGCCATTCTCGCCGACGAATCCGGCCGGCGCACCCACCTCGACGAGCAGTTGCGCGACGCCCGCTCCGCCCTCGCCACGCTCGAGCTCGGCATGGAACAGGCTCGCGACGCCCGCGCCGAGTGGCAGGTACGCGAAGCGCACGTCGCCGCGCAACTGCGAAACGCCCGCGTCAACATCGAACGCATCGAGGCGATCATCACCGAGGCCGAGACCTCGGGCCGGGCCCGCGTCGACGAGATCGCGCGACTCGACGCCGACATCGCGACGCTGGAGCAGCAGCGCACCGGCTGGCAATCGCGGATGGAAGACGAACGTCGTCGTCTCGCCGCGGTCGAAACCGCGACTGGCGAGTCGGAAACTGCGTTAGCGCACGCGGAGGCAGCACTCGCGGAATCCGAAGCCTCGCTCGCCGAGGCGCGCCGTTCCTCCGAATCCGTCGGCGAGGAGCATCACCGCCTGCAACTTGAGGTCGCCGACGCCACCGCCCAGCGGCAACGGATCGTCGAGCGAGTCGAGTCCGAGTGGAAGCGGTCGTTCGATTCGCTGGTGCAGGCCGCACCGCCGCTCGAGCTCGACCTCGACTCTCTGACCACCGAAGCCGAGCGCATCGCGATCGCGCTCGAAACCATCGGGCCGGTCAACGCCCTGGCCATCGAGGAGCACGCCGAGGAGAGCAAGCGCGTCGCCTTTCTGCAGGGGCAGCGCGACGACCTCGTCGCCGCGCGGCAGTCCCTGCTCCAGGCGATCAAGGAAATCGACGGCACCGCCAGGGCGCTGTTCGTCGAGACCTTTGCGGCGGTGAGTTCCAACTTCGTGCGCGTCTTCCAGACGCTGTTCGGCGGCGGAGAATGCGAGCTCCGGCTCACCGACCCGAACGAGCCGCTCGAATCCGAGATCGAGATCCATGCGGCACCGCGCGGCAAGCGCACCCAGCGGATCCACCTCCTGTCGTCGGGCGAACGGACCCTGGTCGCGGTCTCGCTGCTGTTCTCGATCTACCTCACCAAGCCGAGCCCGTTCTGCCTCATGGACGAGGTCGATGCGCCGCTCGACGACGCCAACGTCGGTCGCTTCCTGCACCTGCTCGACGAATTCAAGCAGCAGACCCAGTTCCTGGTGATCACCCACAACCCCCGCACCATGCAGTCCGCCGACACCGTCTATGGCGTGACCATGCAGGAGCTGGGCGTCTCCACCATCGTCGGCGTGCGGATCGCGGATCACACCGCGGCGGCGTAAGCGACTAGTTTTCATTCCATGCTGATCGTCATGAAGCAGGACGCCACGGCGGACGACATCACCGCCGTGGTAACCATCATCAATACAATGGGTTACGAAGCCCGGCCGATGCCGGGCCGGCAGCGCACCACCGTGGGCCTCGTCGGCAACGACGGCCGGGTCGATGCCTCTACCATCGAGGGGATGGCCGGCGTCGCCGAAATCATCCACGTCAGCAAGCCGTACAAGCAGGTGTCGCGCGAGTGGAAGGCCGAACCAACCCGGATCGCACTCCCTGACGGCACCACGATCGGCGATCGCGAAGTGGTGGTCATGGCGGGACCCTGCTCGGTCGAGAGCGAGGAGCAGATCCTCGCTGCGGCGCGCGCGGTCAAGGCCGCCGGCGCCACCGTGCTGCGCGGCGGGGCCTTCAAGCCGCGCTCCTCGCCGTATGCCTTTCAGGGCCTCGCCCGTCGCGGGCTCGAGCTCCTCGACATCGCCCGTGAGGAAACCGGGCTGCTGATCGTCACCGAAGCCATGGACGCCGAGGGGCTGGAAGCGGTCGCCGAAGTCGCCGACATCATCCAGATCGGCGCGCGCAGCATGCAGAACTACCCGCTGCTCAAGGCCTGCGGCAAGCTTCGGAAGCCGATTCTTCTCAAGCGCGGGCTCGCTGCCACGATCACCGAGCTGCTCCTCTCGGCCGAATACATCCTGGCTGAGGGGAACATGAACGTGATGCTCTGCGAGCGCGGTATTCGTTCGTTCGATACCACCACCCGGAATCTCTTCGACGTGGCGGCGATCCCGGTGGTGCATTCACTGTCGCACCTGCCGATCATCGCCGATCCGAGCCACGGCACGGGGCACCGCGAAATGGTGCCGCCGATGGCGCGCGCCGCGGTCGCGGCCGGGGCCGACGGGCTGCTTGTCGAGGTGCATCCCAATCCCGAGCGAGCGATGTCGGATGGCGCGCAGAGCCTGTTCCCCGATCAGTTCGAGCGGATGATGCGCGAGGTCGGTGCCATCGCCGACGTGATCGGCCGCTCGCTCGCCACGGTAGGCAGCGCGGTCTGAACGTGCGTCGCGCCGCCGTTCTTCTGCTTTGCACGTCGCTCGCCGCCCGCCTTCCGGCGCAGGCCGGCGGCGATCCGGGCGTGGTGGTGGTACGCCGCGCGACGCAGGTCTACCAGGCGATTTCCAGCCTGCAGGCCAACTTCCGGCAGCACTTCGAGGACCGCCTGGTTCCGATGGAGGACACCAGGGGTATGCTCTACCAGGAAGGAAAGAACCACTTCGCGATGCGGTTCACCGACCCGGCGCACGACGCCATCGTGGTCGACGGCAGCTATCTCTGGGTGTACACGCCGAGCGAAACGCCGGGCCAGGTGATGCAGTACCCGCTGGAGAACCATCCGACCTATGGCACCAATCTGCTGGGAACGTTTCTCGACGACGCGGTCGACCGTTACCGCATATCGTACGTGAAAGCGGAGACGATCGACGGACGTCAGACCGACGCGGTGCTGATGGTACCGCTGTCGAACGACATCGGATTCCGCAAGGCGACGATCTGGTTCGATCGGGAGACCTCGGTCCCCCGCCGGCTGGAGATCGAGGAGCTGCGCGACCATGTGCGCGTGCTTCAGCTCTCGGACATCCGCACCAACGTGTCGATCCCGCCCTCGATCTTCGTCTGCCGGCCGCCGATGGGGACCAGGATCATTTCGCAGTAGCCTGCAG
>JBOHRZ010000293.1:0-3974 GCA_050732975.1 Gemmatimonadales bacterium | reverse complement strand
AGATGCTGACAACGTGCTGTATCTCATCGGCCAGAAATTCGGTACCATCCGGCTCGAAGCGCGCACCTGGGCGATCAACGCCTGGCTCCCGGGCGCCGTCGCGCGCCGCTTCGCCACTTCGCGCATAGTGGCGTGGTCGAGCGGCAATGTCTATCCGCTCTGGCCGGCGGACGGCGATGGCCCTTCGGAGATCAAGCCAACGGGTCCGGTCGGCGAATATGCGCAATCGGTGTTGGGCCGGGAGCGGATCTTCGAGTACTTCTCCGACCGCCAGCAGACGCCGATGGCATTCCTGCGCCTCAACTACGCGGTCGAGCCGCGCTACGGCGTGCTGCGTGACATTGCCGACAAGGTTTGGGGTGGCGAACCAGTCGACCTGCGGATGGGGTACGTCAACGTGATCTGGCAGCGCGACGCGAACGCGATCGCGCTCCGCGCGCTGGAGCATTGCGCCGTGCCGCCGCTGGTCCTCAATGTCAGCGGCCCGAAGGTGTCGGTGCGCGCCGTCGCCGAAGGATTCGCGGAGCGCTTCGGCAAGGCGGTGATGTTCAGTGGCGAGCCGGCGGCGACGGCGCTGCTGAGCAATGCGGCGCGTTGCACGGCGACGTTCGGAATGCCGCCGGTGGGGATCGAGGAAATGCTCGATCGGGTCGCCGCGTGGGTCGCCGCCGGCGGGCGATCGCTCGACAAGCCGACGCACTTCCAGGAACGCGGGGGGCGCTTCTGATCGACGTTCGTGCCCGGCTCCGCGAAGGATTGGTGATCCCGGCGCATCCGTTGGCATTGACCGCGCGGCGCCGGCTCGATGAGCGCCACCAGCGCGCGCTGACCCGCTACTACATCGATGCCGGTGCAGGGGGCCTCGCGGTCGGGGTACATACCACCCAGTTCGCGATCCATGATCCCGCCGTGGGACTATACCGTCCGGTACTGCAGCTCGCGTTGGAGACGGCGAAAGCCTGGCGGCCAGGCCGGGAGCGTCCGGTGATGATCGCCGGGGTGATCGGCCGGACCCGGCAGGCGATGCGAGAGGCGAGTCTCGCCCGCGATCTTGGTTACCACGCCGCACTGCTGGGCCTGGCGGCCTTCCGGCGGGACAGCGACGCTGCGATGATCCGCCACGCGCGCGCTGTCGCCGGTGTGATCCCGATCATCGGCTTCTATCTCCAGCCCGCGGTCGGCGGCCGCATGCTGGGCTACCGCTACTGGCGGCGGCTCTGCGAGATCGACAATCTGGTGGCGATCAAGGTGGCGCCGTTCGACCGCTATGCGACGCTGGATGTCATGCGTGCGATCGCCGATTCAGGTCGCGCCGGCGACATCGCGCTCTACACCGGCAACGACGATCACATCATCCTCGATCTTCTCGCCCGGTTTCGTTCGGGGCGCGACACGTTGCGCATGGTTGGCGGCCTCCTCGGCAACTGGGCGTTCTGGACCAGACGAGCCGTCGAGTACCATCGCCGTTGCCGTGCGTTGGCGCAGTCGGGGAATGCGATCCCTGCGTCGATGTTGACGCTTGCGGCGCGGATCACCGAAGCGAACGCGGCGGTCTTCGATCCCGCGAATGCCTTCCACGGGTGCATCCCCGGGATCCACGAGATCCTCCGGCGCCAGGGATTGCTGGCAGGCCGGTGGTGTCTCGACCCGGCCGAGAAATTATCCCCGGGGCAGATTGACGAGATCGACCGGGTCTGTGAGGCGTATCCGGAACTGACGGACGACGAGTTCGTGGCGCAGCGGCGGGATTTGTGGTTGGCGTAATTGCCGGCCGACGCCACGCCAATTGATCCAGCGAAGGGCTCCTGGCGAATACGAATTCGGGCGCGGGGCGGTGTGCTGGCGGACCGGCCAAATCGGAGCTACTGTTGTGCAAGGGTCGCGTTGAACCTCTCGTTCCTTGAGGAGGCCGCCTCGATGGAATCCCGTCATATCAGCTTTGCGCTCGATGGTTTGCCCCGCACGCTCGGCCGAGGGATGAGCCCCGGCGCTTCGGCCCCCTGTACCCTTGAAGCGTCCGGTACCCTTGAAGCGTCCGGCATCTGGTAAACGGCGGCAGTCGCCCGTAAGCTCATCCGCAAGCTCGGCCACCCGATCGAGAGTGCCTTGCAACCCCCTGCGCCTCGAGTCGCCTGGGGGGGACCCGCGCCTCGGTCGGGTCGGTCGTGGTGCACGTCCAGTGGGGAGTCGCGCCATCGATTCCGTCAGGGATCGGCTGAGCGCCAGTACAGGGGCGATGCCGCACCGCGACAGGTCGGGTGTTCTCCTTCACTCGGACCGGCAGCGAGATATGAGCACGAGCGATGATGGGCGGTTTCAGTGGTTCGTGGGCGTCGACTGGGCGGTGGCCTCCCATCAGGTGTGTGTCCTGGATGCGCAGGGCACGCTGCGCGGAGAGTACACCGTGGCGCACACGCTGGAGGCGCTGACCGCGTGGGTTGCGCGGCTGCGTCAGCTCACGGAAGGCGCCTTGCCGCAGGTCGCGGTGGCGATCGAAGTGCCCCGTGGGGCGGTGGTCGAGTTTCTGTTGGAACAGGGAGCCAGCGTCTTCACGCTCAACCCGAAGCAGGTGGATCGATTTCGGGATCGGTACACGGTGGCCGGAGCCAAGGACGACCGCCGCGATGCCCGCGTGCTGGCCAGCGCACTGCGGACGGATCGACCGGCTTTTCGGCCGGTGGCGGTGGATGATCCGCGGATCATTCAACTGCGGGAACTCTCGCGCATGGACGACGACCTCGCCGCAGAGCAGAATCGGCTGCTCAACCGGTTGCGGGAACAGGTGTATCGGATGGCCGCTCCGTGGCTGGTGCTCTCGCCGAGTGCCGGCGATCCCTGGTTCTGGGCGTTGCTGGAGCGCGTCCCCTCGCCAGCGGCCGCGGCCCGCAGCAAGCGTCGGGTGATTGACGCCATTCTGCGCAGCCATCGGATCCGGCGGGTGACCACGGAGGAGGTCCTGGCGGTCCTTCATACGCCGGTGATCGCGACGGCCCCAGGGACGGTCGCCGCCGCCACGCGCCACATCGCAGCCTTGCTGCCACGGCTTCGGCTGGTGCACGATCAGCGCCGCGGCTGTGCCAAAGAGATCGATGCGCTGCTCGCCAGCTTGGCCGACGGCGATCCTCCGAGCGCGGCGGACTCCGCCGCCAACCGGCCAAGTGATGGGGCGATTGTCCAATCCATGCCGGGGATCGGGCGCATGGTGGCAGCCACCTTGTGGTCGGAAGCCGCGACCTTGCTGCGGTTGCGGCATTACGCCGGTCTGCGGGCCCTGTCCGGGCTCGCGCCGGTCACCCGACAGAGTGGTGGCCGACGCGCGGTCGGCATGCGGCACGCCTGCAATGCCCACTTACGGGAAGCGTGCTACCACTGGGCCCGAACCAGTACCGTGTTCGAGCCCGGGTCGAAGCACTACTACGCGACGCTGCGTGCCCGGGGGCATTCCCATGGACGCGCCCTGCGCAGTGTCGCCGATCGGCTCCTCCGCATGCTGATGGCGATGCTGCGCACGCACACCCTGTTCGATCCGTCACGCGTGCGCACTTCGGCGGAGCCGGTGCCGGCGTGATACCAACCCTCAACGCCACCTTGCCAACGGGTGGGGAGTCCCCCCCCACCCGACGCGGGAGCGGCCATTCCTCAATCAGGAGTCGCCATGATCCGCATGAGATTCTCCGCGCTACTCGGCACCGCCCTCGTGGTCGCACTTGCCGGGTGCAGCAACAGCACCAGCGACAACACGGGTGGCAACAATCCTCCCGACCTGACCGGCACGTGGACGGTTACCAAGTACGAGTTCGTGAGCGTGGCGAACCCGACCACCAAGGTCGACGTGATCGCGACCGGGTACACAGGCTCGGTGGTGCTGTCGGACGCCGCGAAGACCTGGTCGGTGACCATCTACTCGGGATCCGACATCGTCATCCAGCAGGGTGGGACGTACACCGAGACGGCAAACACCATCACCTTCAGCC
>JBOHRZ010000292.1:0-3996 GCA_050732975.1 Gemmatimonadales bacterium | reverse complement strand
GTGGTCACCCGCCGCGCCCTGCGGCAGTCCGCATACCAGCCCGTCCTCGAGGACTGGATCTGGCACTCCTGGTTGCCGTTCGTGTCGTACGGCGCCGTCGCCGCGGCCGGAATCCTTCTGGCGAGCCACCCGCACCCGGCATTGTTCGTTATCGGCGGGGCCGCGTTGCTGCTGCTGTTCATTGGCATCCACAACGCCTGGGATACGGTCACCTTCATGGCGTTGAGGAGGCTCCAGGCTGCGACGGCTGGCGACGACGGCGACGACGGCGACGAAGCGGATTGACCGGCGATCAACTCGTCGCAACAAGGCGCCGGACCAGCATACCGGCATAGGCGCCGACCAGCGGGAAGATCAGCACCAGCGGTGCGAAGCGGATCGTTGCCCAGGTCGGCGATTGCGCCACCAGGTGCAGCGGAATCCACACCCCGATCGCCAGCGCCCAGCGCCAGGGCCGGCGCGGCGCAATGAAGCCGAGCACGGTGGCGGCGAGCAGCATGGCGAACGCCGTGATTCCTGTGTCGTCCCAGCCCGGGCGGGAGTCGACCCAGGCGATGGCAAGACCACAGACAATCGCCACCGCAAGGAGAAGGATGTCGAGCCCCCGCGGCGATCTGCCGGCGCCGACCGCGTCAGCCTGCTGTTGGTGCGACACTTCCATCAAGGTGTTACCTAGCCGCAAGCGTGTAGTGGTCGAGGCTCTCGTTCCCGTCCGCGTCGCGGGCGACTCCCCATATCTGACTTCGATCGGCGACCTGGACATCGACGTTGCCAGGAAGCTGCACCGTGCCGATGGACTTGCCGGTTCCGTCGAGGACTTGCCAGCTGCGGGTGGTTCCGGTGCGGTACTCCCCAAGCCAGACGGTACCATCGCGGCCGACCACCAGGCGGTCAAAGGGTGGATATCCATCCGGCTGCTTCATCGATGGCCACGTCGTGCCGCGTTTGGCCATCGACTCGCGGCGCTGCTTCATCACCGAGTCGAAGCGCGCGGTGGCGATCGGCTGCGGCGCATAGCTGAGATGCTTCGAGAACGCCGTGTCGCCGTTCGTCTTCATCGACGAAACGCGATAGCTGTGCGCCACCTGGTCCATCACGACGATCGCGATCGTGGTGCCGTCCGAGGCGATCGCAACGAGGTTTCCGCTGCAGAACGGCGTGGCAAACTGGCTGACGCCGCGGCTGCTGGTGACGGTGGTCAAACACGGATCCTTCGGCACCCATGCCACGATCGACCGGATCATCCCCGCCGTGTCGACGTTTAGGAACGGATCACCCTGCCACTCCGTTTCCGTCGCCCAGGAAGGCCGCGGCTGATTCACGCCGCGGAGCGCTTCCGCGATCAGCCCGCCGTCGGGCGTGACGCCCTGGATGAAGACGATCGCAAAGTTGGTCGCACCGTGACCCGGCATGCTGACGCTCGTCGGCTCGCGGAGCGTCTTCGCGAGCTTGTGTGCCGCGCTCATGAAGGTCAGTCGCTTGAGTTGCACGTCTTCGATCCAGAATTGGCCGCGTTGCGTGCCGATCCAGCGCAGCGCATGGAATTCCCCCGGCCCTTCACCCTGGTGACCGAACGTGGCCGAAACCGAGTCGGCCCGGGGACCGATGAACCGCACCTCGTCCTCCTGATTCTGCACCACCGCGAGCTCCCCGGACGGAAGCAGGAGAAGCTGGCCGACGGCCGAGAGGTTGGCGTCATCGGCGGTAATGGTTCGATCAACAATGGCGTGCCACGACGGCAGGGTCTGGGCGCCGAGGCTTATGGCCGGCACCAGGGTGAGGATGGCCGCAGCGAGACCGAATCGGCGCAATGGTGAGACCAGTGTGAGACTCCGCTGGCTGGCGACAATGGTAACGATACGGAATCGGACCGATAACACCAGCCTTCTGGGCGCTGGGCGCTGGGCGCTGGGCGCCGGGTGCCGGCCGACCGCCGTCGCATCCGTGTGTTGTCAATGATTCTGCGACCCCGTTCGTCATCATTGGTGCCCCCAACGGAGCGACGGACGCTCCAAGGACCTGAGTGCGTGATGGACGTGATGGCACTGAGTCTCGGCTGGACTCCGATCACCGGAGGAACCAATGGGCATCGACTCGACCGAGTTGATCCGTTCGCTGAACGAGTGGATCGGCGAGAGGCATTGTGTGAACAAACATGACTTTTTCCGCACCATTGTCGCCAAGCTTCCTCCCGACCTCACCAATGACGAGGCTATCGAGGAGATCTGGAGAGGGATTCAGCAGCTCCCCACCTGCTGAATGAAGCGGGGGAACAATTCAACCGGACGGGAATCGCCTCACGATCTCCGTGGTGGTACGGCCCGGAGTGCCGCTGGAGCAGGGGATGGTCAACGTCGAGGACGTGCTTCGCAAGCAGCACGGCATCCTCCCGGGCGAGGACGACGACTTTCACATCCACACCCCGATGGACTTCCTCGCGGCCCAGCAGCAGACGGCGCAGACGTTCGCGACGCTGCTGCTGTCGATCGCGGCTGTGTCGCTCCTGGTGGGCGGCATCGGCATCATGAACATCATGCTGGTGTCGGTCACCGAGCGGACCCGGGAGATCGGCATTCGCAAGGCCCTCGGCGCCACCCGCTTCGTGATCATGAGTCAGTTCCTGGTCGAGGCGCTCGCGCTGTGCGTCACCGGCGGGACGCTCGGCGTGGGGGCCGGCATCGCGGCGGCGTCGTTCGTCAGTCACCAGTACGGCGCCGCGGTCGTGGTCTCTCCGGCTGCCGTTGTAATCGCCTTTGCCTTTTCCGCGATTGTCGGACTGCTGTTCGGGTTGTGGCCGGCACAGCGCGCGGCACGGCTCGATCCGATTCAGTCGCTGCGTTACGAATAGCTCGGCAGCGCCCGCGACGTTTCACCGCTGAGCGTGGGAGCGACTTGCCGCGTGTGGCCCTCTGCCGTATGATCAATTCGATCATACCAGCGAGGCCGGATGTTCCAACACCGTAACGTCGACGCGCTTCGTCCCCTCAAGCCGGTTGAACTCGAACTCTTGCTCGCCCTGGTCGACGAGGAGCGCCACGGTTACGGCCTGGTCCAGCGCATCGCCGAGCAGACGGATGATCTCATCCGCCTCGAACCCGGCAATCTGTATCGCGTCATCAAGCGGCTGCTCGACGCCGGCCTCGTGCAGGAATCGGGGCGACGCCCGGTCGAGAACGGCGAGGAGCGTCGTCGCTATTACCGGTTGACCGCACCAGGGATGCGAGTGCTTGCTGCCGAACTCCACCGGCTGCGGGCCGTCCTGGCCGGCGCGCCGGCGCGTGCGCTGGCGCGGCGCCTGAGGATGACGTGACCACCGACCGCTCCGTGCAGTGGCCGGAGCGGCTCTACGCCGCGCTCTTCCTGCTCTATCCGCCGGAATTCCGGCGCCGCTTCGGTTCCGACATGCGCCAGCTCTTCGTCGACCGCTGGCGTGTCGAGCGGCGCCGCAGCGGCTGGCGCGGCATCGTCTGGCTCTGGTTCGTGCTGTTGCCCGACATTCTCGGCACGGCCGCGCGGGAGCGATCCGCCGCGGCGCATCAGTGGTTCATGGCTGGCGCGGTCCCCCGGCCGCACGATCCGGCTCGATCCCACGGAGACACCATGTTCGAGAAGCTGATGCAGGATCTGCGCTACGCGGTCCGGATGGTAAGGAAGAGTCCCGCCTTCACGATGGTGGCCATGCTGGTCATCGCACTGGGAAGCGGCGCGGTGACGACCATCTTCAGCGCCGCCAACGCGTTGTTGCTGCGCCCGATACCCGGCGTCGCCGATCCGGGCCAGCTCGTCAATCTGACCCGCACCGTCAAAGGCCCGGGTCGCGCGCCCCAGACCGCTTCCTATCCGCTCTACCTCGACCTCCGCGACCGGTCTCGTATCCTGAGCGGCGTAGCGGCGTGGTCGCCAATGCCACTTACTCTGAGTCAGCACGGCAGCCAGGGGACGTCGACATATGCCAACATCGTTTCGGGCACGTACTTCGCCGTGCTCGGCGTGCGC
>JBOHRZ010000291.1:0-3999 GCA_050732975.1 Gemmatimonadales bacterium | reverse complement strand
GGTCGAGCGCGTGATCGCCTCCAACTCCGCCCGCACCGGCGCGGCGAGAACCAACGGCATGGACGGTGGCATGCCCGAAGATACGGCACAAGCACTACTAGCACAACTTCAGAGACACTCCACTAGCTGGCGGTGCTGGCGGTGACCACGGCGCCGTGTTGCCTGCCGAGTTGCATCGCCGCGTCGTCGCGGTCGCGCTCGGTACGGTACACGGCGAAGAGCGCCGCCCCCGACCCGGTCATCCGGCAGAGCGCCGGATGGGTCCCCGCCAGGGCCTCGAACGCGGCGCGCACCGCCGGAATCCGTGAAAAGACCGCCGCCTCGAAGTCGTTGCCTGCCATGCGCGCAATGTCGCTCCAGCCGGAGAGCACCTCGAGATCGAGTGCCACGCTACCGCGGCCGCCGCTGGTCTGGCGGATCTGGTCGATCCACTGGTACGCCTCCGCGGTGGGGACCGCTGCGTCGGCGAGGAGGAGGAGCAGCGGAAGCGGAGGCAGCGGCGGCAATCGCAGCAGCCGGTGTCCGTGGCCCCACCCGAGCGCCAGCGTCGCTTCGGAAAGGAAGAACGGCACGTCAGCACCGAGCCGCTGCGCGACGTTGAACAGCTCGGCCCGCGGCACGGCGTGTCCCGCCAGGGCGTTGACGGCGAGGAGTGCCGCGGCTGCGTCGCTCGACCCGCCGCCCAGCCCGGTTCGGGCGGGAATCCGTTTGGTGAGTTGCATGGTGACGCCGAACCGGTGCCCGGTTGCCTCCAGGACCGCCTCCGCGGCTCGCCAGGCGAGGTTCGCTTCCGGCGGTCCGAGATCCGGTCCTTCGACGGCAAGCTCCACGCCGCTCGTCGCCCGCTCCACACGAAGCGTGTCGGCGAAGGTGATCCGGCAGAAGAGCGTTTCGATGCCGTGGTAGCCATCGTCTTCCCGGGCCAGCACCCGGAGAAAGAGGTTCACCTTCGCCGGGCATTCGCGCACCACGACGTCGGTCACGGCGTGGCCGGCTGGGCGCGCAATCGGACGCCGCTCCGGATGGCGGCGAGCACGCCAAGGAACGTGATCGGAACGAACGTCGTGACATGATACACGACGGCGCAGGCGAGTGCCGCGGTCGAATCGATGCCGTAGAGCGAGAGAGCCAGCGGGATGATCGTCTCGAAGATCCCGACGTAGCCGGGCGTCGATGGCACGGCGATCCCGAACATCAGCGCTCCCTGCATGATCAGCGCACCCGAAAACGGGACCGCGAAGTGAAACGCCTTGAAGACGATGAAGTAGGATGCGGCGTTGACCACCCAGATCACGACCGACCAGACGACGATCGGCGCCGCTCGCCGCGGGTCGCGCAACGCGCCGAGGCCGCGGAGCACGTGATCTGCGAAAGTGACGATCCGTTGCCCGACGGTGCCTTTCGGCAGGAATCGCTCCAGCAGGGCGAGCGTGTTCTGTCGGCGCCACGCCGCAACGACCGCCGCCGCCAGCGCCGCCAGGCAGACCACCCCGATGCGAACGGCGAGCGCACCGATCGGCGGACCGCCGCCGATCCGGACTCCGGGCGGAAGGTGGGCCGCCACCAGCCCGACCGCCAGCAGTGCCACCACCGTGAGTGCGTCCACGACGCGCTCGACCGCGACGCTCGAGAGCGCCGCGGCGAAGCGAACCCCGGTCAGACGATGGACGGCACCGACGCGCAGCACTTCGCCGGCGCGCAGCGGCAGCAGATTGTTGGCGGCAAATCCGATCGCGATCGCGTGCCAGAGCGAACGCTGGAGCAGAGGGGTGCCGTCGTCGGCGCGAAGGAGCAGCTCCCACCGCGGCACGCGAAGCGGGAAGGGAACTGTTGCGATCGCGATGCCGAGCAGGACGAGCAAGGGGTTCGCACTGCGCATCTGCGCCCAGAGATCGCCGGGGTTCTTGTTGTGGAAGGCCAGCACCACCAGCACTGCGGAGATGGCGATGCCGAGCACGATGTGCAGCCCGCGGCCGCGGCGGGGTTCAGGCGGCGTCACGCGCCAGCGGTACGAGGTCGAGGAGTTCGTCGAGATGGGGGCGCAGCGTGTCGAGCGGCAGGGAGACATCCGCCAGCATTCCGCACAGCGTGGCGCGCACTTCGTCCGCCCGGGCAAGCGCCGACGGGCCGCGATACAGCAGCGACGCCATCGCCACGATTTCCATGCCGATCAGGCCGCTGAGTGTGGCGGTGTCGTCGGCGTTGCCGCGCTCGCGTTCCCGGCGAGCAACGAAGGCGAGCTCCAGCCGGGTCGGTTCGCCCGGTGCCACGGCGGGAATGGGCGGAACCGGGCGGATGGAGTCGGGAGCCAGCGATTCGATCGGGACGACGTCGGACTCGTCGGGTGCCAGCGATTCGATGGAAACGACATCCGATTCGTCGGGAGCCAGCGATTCAATGGAAACGATGTCGGATTCGTCGGGCGCGAGAGTCTCGATCGGCACCACCTCGCAGAGATCCGATTCGCCTTCGCCGCCGCCGACCTCGGCCGGCGACACGGCAGTTCCGCCGGGCGTGGTGCGGGCCGCTCGGGCCGCGATGCCCACCATGCCGAGCGACGTGGCGATGGCGTCGCGGCGGCGGATCAGCGCGTCCTGATCGGCGCTGCTTCCGGATTCAACCAGGAAGCGTCCGGACCCGCGCAGCATCGCGGCGAACGCGTCGGGACGCTCGTCGGCCACTCCCAGGGCGATGGCCGCCGTCAGCGCATCAACGAGCGGCGCGAGAAAGCGGCCCGTGGCGCTCCTCGACGGCATGGCGGCGAGGGTGCGGTGCAGCACGAAGATCCGCAGATCTCTGGCGCTTGCCGACGCGGCGTTGGCCACCGTGTCGGCGGCGGCGATCAGGTGATCGCCGACGCTGACCATCTCGACCGGCACAGGGTCGCCATCGGACGACGCCGACGGCGCGGTGCCCCTGCGGACGATCGCGGACGT
The DNA here is from genome assembly GCA_050732975.1 of Gemmatimonadales bacterium. Classification (GTDB taxonomy): domain Bacteria; phylum Gemmatimonadota; class Gemmatimonadetes; order Gemmatimonadales; family GWC2-71-9; genus Palsa-1233. The sequence continues at coordinate 1,063 of JBOHRZ010000291.1, read as the reverse complement.
GCCGGCCGGCGCCAGCGAGTCGATCATCACCACGTCGCGTTCGCTGGCGTAGCTGTCCAGGAGCCGCCGCGCGATCGGCTGCAGTTCGGGCGGCGATACGATCCGTCCGGCGTCGGCAATGGTGCGCGCCATGGCGGACAGCGCATGCGCCGCATCGGCAAAGATCTCCGCGACGCCCGGTGGAACCGGCGCATCGCTCAGCAAGGTGCGGGTCACCACTTCCATGGCGTCGAGCAATTCGGGAAGTGGCGACAGCTCGGCGGCGGCGCCGAGGCCGCGTAGCGACTGCATTCGTTCGAGGACGGCGGCGAGTGCGGCCGCCGGCGGCACCGGCGCCAGCGCCCGCGATGCCTGTTCCAGCGATCCGGCGATCAGCGCCGATTCACGCGCGATGAAGGCACGCACGCCCGGCGTCAAGGCGGGAATGGCGGGCTGCGTCGCCGGCGGCGCGTCGCCGCGCAACACGCGGTCGAACCGCTCGGCGAGGGCGAGGGCCTGACGATCGTCGCCGGCGTCCCACGTTGCCGCCCGCGATACCAGCGCGCGGAGCGCCGCCAGTCCTTCGATCCAGGCGTCGCGAGCATGCGGCTCCCACGCCAGAGCGTGGTCGCGTACCTGGCGGGCGATCGCTTCGAGTCCCGCCGCGGCCCTGGCATACGTCCCCAGTCCCGCCATCAGCGCCGCGCCGCGAAGGGCGCGCGCACCGCGGACCAGGCGCTCGGCATCGCTCCGGTCGCGCAGGGCGGCGAGGGCGTCAAGGTCGGCGAGGTATTCATTCGCCTCGAGCCCGAAGAAGTCGGCGCGGCGCGCTCCGCTGGTCACGCGCGTGCCGCTTCGACGACCCGCTTCATTTCCCGCACCGCGGGTCCGATACCGATGAACAGTGCCCGACTCACGATGGTGTGCCCGATGTTGAGTTCCTCGATCGCGTCGATCCGCGCGATCGGTTGAACGTTGTGGTACGTCAGTCCGTGGCCGGCGTGGACCGCGAGGCCGACGCCGGCGGCGTGTTCGGCCGCGGCACGCACCTGGTCGAGGGCGCGGCCGTCTTCCCTCCAGTGGT
>JBOHRZ010000290.1:0-4022 GCA_050732975.1 Gemmatimonadales bacterium | reverse complement strand
GCACCGGAACGAAGCGGATTATCAGCAGAACATGACGAACGGGTGGGCGGAGGGGACCGGCATCGCCCTCGATCAGTTCGTCGAGCACGTGGTGTCGATGAAATGAGACGTCCGCGCCTCGCTCTTCTTGCCCTTGCGATTGCGGCGACACATGCCGTCGCGCAGTCCCCGACCGCATTGCCGGCACCGGACTACGGCAATCCGCAGAGCTGGCTCTGTCGCCCCGACCGGCTTGCCGCGTGCGATGTGGATCTTGCCACCACGGTGCTCGGCCCTGGCGGGCGCATCACCGTCGAGCACGCGACGCCGAATGCCGAGGCGCCGGTGGATTGCTTCTATGTGTATCACACCGTGTCGACGGATACGACGGACGTCAGCGATCTCGTCCCGGATGCCGCCGAACGCAATGTCGCGCGCCTGCAGCTGGCGCGGTTTGGCACGAAGTGCCGGTTGTTTGCGCCAATGTACCGGCAACTCACCCTGGCCTACATGGGTCGCGCCAACGCCGCCGGCATCGAGTCGCCGGATTTCCTTGGCGTTGGATTCCAGGACATCCGTGCCGCGTGGCGATACTACATCGCGCACGACAACGGCAATCGCGGTATCGTGCTGATCGGACATTCGCAGGGCTCCGTCATCCTGACCGAATTGATCCGTCGCGAGATCGAGGGCAGGCCAATGCAGGCGCGGATCGTCGCGGCGTTCGTCATCGGCATGCCGGGCGGCATCCTCGTGCCACGCGGGCGGGACATGGGTGGCACCTTCGCGCACATGCCGCTCTGTCGCGCCGCCACGCAAACGGGTTGCGTCGTGACGTATTCATCGTTTCGCTCCACTGCGCCACCGACCGCAACCACGCGTTTCGGACACTCAGCCGACCCGGCACTCGTCGCGGCGTGCACCAACCCAGCGGCGCTCGGCGGCGGCGAGGCCCCGCTCGATGGGTATTTCGACGCGACGGGGGCAACCGCTCTCCCGATGGGGCCGACGGATCCGTGGACCGTTGGCGGAAAACCCATCGCCACGCCGTTTGTGCGCGTCGTCGGACTGCTCAAGGGGAAATGCACGTCCAACGCGTTCGCCACATATCTCGAGGTATCAGTCCAGCGCGGGCCACGCAGTCCTGCGAGCCGCGACATCCAGGGTGATCTGGTGGAACCGCTTGGCCTTCACCTGGTCGACATGGAAGTGGCGATGGGCAACCTGATCTCTCTCGTCGGCCAACAGACCAGCAGCTATCTCGGCCGCATCCGTCGACACTGACCTCGCGTGTGGCGCAGCGCGGTGCAACTCATGACGCCGGCGAAGCGACGGGCCGAAGTCCATTTGCGTGGTCGGCCTATCGCTTCTTCCCCCCGACACCGGGGACGGCCGCGACTTGTCTCATCCACGCCGCGATCTGGCGTTTGTCGAGGTCGTGCACGGATTCGAGCTCCACGCCCCGCGTGGCCTTGCCCATCCCGACCGGCGTCACTGGCGGTACCGGCTTGAGGGCCACGCCGTTGATGAACATGAGCTTGACGTGGCGGGCGAAGCCGCCGCACGAGAAGCACCGCGCATGCCCGCCCACGACTGATTGACCGCTCGTATATACAGAAGTATTTTATCGATGCGGTTCAGTTGGGATCCTGTGAAGAGCGACGCCAACTTGCTGAGACGCGGGTTCGACTTCGCATACGCGGCCCTGATCTTCGCCGGATGGACGGTGGACCGGGAGGACACGCGGCGGGACTATGGCGAGCGGCGCCTCACCGCGATCGGGCTGGCCAATGGCGTCGCACTCACCGTGTGCTACACGGACCGCCCCAGTGCTGACGGGGAGATCGAACGTCGAATCATTACTGCCTGGAGGAGCAATCGCCGTGAGCGCAAAACGTACAGGGAGAGTCTCGAAGGTCGCCGAACGCCCTAGCCAGGGCCGCGCCGATCTCGAGCGGTTGCGCGCGATGACCGAGGAAGAGATCGAAGCCAGCACCCCGCCGGAATTCGCCGATCTTCCCGATGACTATTGGGATGACGCCGTCCTGACGCCGCCGGTGGTCAAGGCGCCGATTTCGATCCGGGTTGACGAGGACGTCCTCAACTGGTTCCGCAGCTTGGGACCGCGGTACCAGACCCGGATGAACGCGGTGCTGCGCTCGTATATGGAGCACGCCACGCCGAAGCGACGACCGGGACGCCGGAAAAGCGGCGCGGCGTAACGGCGTATATTCAGCTGGCCCCACCGATCGGAGCGCCGCAATGATTCACAATTCAAGGCTCACCGCCGCCGCACTCACTGTCAGTGTGCTGGCCGCGCTGACCCTCGCTGCCGGGTGCTCATCGGACTCGTCCGACGAATTCGCCACGGGAACCTGGGCCGGGCCGGACGCGGTGCTGGTTGCCGCCGGGGATTCGGTGACCCTGAACGGCGGATGCTACGGCTTCACGGTGCACCACCGGCTGTTCGTCCACGATGGCGCCTTCGCGTTTAACGCTGACGTCGGCTTTTCGACCACCCAGCACGAATCCGTCAACGTGGAGGGGTCCGTTTCCGGCGGGACGGTGACCTTCGCCATGCGGCCGGGAATCGCGGACAGCGTCGGCAGTTACGCGTTGGCCCGCGACGGTGTGCTGCCCTGGTGGTATCCGGGCAAGGCAGAGTGCATCCAGTAAAGGATCGGGACGGCGGTCTTCGCGCTTCCGCGGCAAGGTGACAGCAACACGATGACTCGTCCCACGCTGTACGCGCTCATCTGCAGCGGAGTGACTCTCTGCCCCATGAGCCTTCGCGCGCAGGCTTTCCCCGGCGCCGCACGCCCTACCGCCACCCTCACCCGCGACCTGCGCATCGATGCCAACACCGCCGACCTGAGCGCGGTCACCTGGCTTGCCGTGAGCCGCAACGGCACGATCGCGGTGGGTCAGGCGCAGGACCACCTGATCCGCTTCTTCGACAGCGCCGGCCGCTCCCTCGGCACCTTCGGCCGCGATGGCGCCGGCCCAGGCGAGTTCCGCCGACTCGACCGCGCCGGATGGATCGGCGACACGCTGTGGGTCACCGATGACGCCCTCTCCCGCTACACGCTGATTTCCCCCGATCGCAAACTGCTGCGCAACTCCCCCGTAGCGACCGGGGTGAAGAGCCGCACCGACACGTCAGGCGACGCCATGGTCATCGGTTCTGCCGCCCTCTACTGGGACGGGTCGCAGCTCATGGAGATCATCCTCCCGTCGACCGCCGCGCTCCGTCCCGCGTGGGCGCATGATGACCAGCATACGGATTCGCGGCTTGTGCTTGTGCTGGTGTCATCGACTGGCGAGTTCAAGACGCAGACCGCCTTCTCGCCCCACGACCAGTGTGGGCAAGCGATGCTCGACGCGTACCGTTTTTGCGGCCATCCGAAGTACGGCGCCGATCCGACCAGTCAATACCTCGCCTGGGGCATCGGCTCGGTCGCCGGTGCCGACTCGGGGAAGTACCGCATCACCCTCTTCCGCCCCGACGGCCGCACGGTCTTCTCGCGACAGTATCGATTCGTCGCGCAGCCGATCCCCGCACCCCTGCTCGACAGCATCGCGGATCTGGCGCGGAAGAGTCATCCGCGGGCGATCCCGGACAACATGAAGCCGACGATCGATCCGCCGCGCGTCTATCCGCCGCTGGAATCGGTCATGGTGGAGTCGGACGGCACGACGTGGGTGGGGCTGCGGCGCGTTGACGCGGGCAGTCCGTGGGTCGTGCTCTCGCCGCGCGGCGACGTAATCGGAATGCTCATCGCACCAGACGACGTCAAACTGATGGTCGCCGGCGCGGACGTTGTGTGGGGCACCGAGACCGATCCCGACGGGCTGGAAAGCGTGGTGAGGTTCAGGGTGGCAGGGCTCCGGCGGAAGTAAGGGCGTCCTCTATCCGGGCTGGCCGACTAGCAGGCTGCTGAAATAGGGTTGCGCAACAGGTTCATACTTTCCCGTTCACTGCGACTGACGTCATTTCCCTCGGGATAACCGTTCGGACGTCCGGTCCCGTGCTGGATTGGTCG
>JBOHRZ010000289.1:0-4038 GCA_050732975.1 Gemmatimonadales bacterium | reverse complement strand
CATCTGCCAGCGTGGGAGCATCGGCGATCGGATGCCGGCGGGTCTTGCGGATATTGCCCGCGAGTTGCCTGGCCGCGATGGCGTCGAGCCCGAAGCCGCCCACGACCATGTCGTGCCCGATTGCGGCGAGTGCCACCTCCGCCTCGCGAACCTTCGTCTCGTCGGGCGCCAACAGATAGAGTTCCCGGTCATATGGAACCAGCCATCCGGCCCACTTCGTGAATGCCCGGGTGAGCGGGATGTTAAGGGTCCCCGCGAGGTGACCGCGAGCGAACGCGTCGGTGCTGCGGACGTCGATGACCAGCCCGCGTTGTAACGCGCCGGCGAGGGCGCTGGCCTCGAGAATCGGGACGGCCACCGTGCCGTGAATCGGCGGCCCGTCGCGATTCATGGCCTTCATGCGCGCGAAGTAGGGCGGCGACGCCGGCTGTCCGGCGAGCACCGCCGCGACGAACTCCTCCTCGCCGTTCGCCTGAAGTGCCCGGTTGGTGCGCCGCTCGTATCCCAGCGTGCTGGTCGGTAGCGAACCCAGCGCCTTGCCGCAGGCAGAACCGGCACCGTGGCCGGGCCACACCTGCAGATAGTCGGGGAACGGTGCCAGCCGTTGCAGCGAGCGGAACAAGCTCCGGGCCGCCGGCACCGCGGAGTCGGCCACGCCCACGGCGCGCTCGAGCAGGTCGGGCCTCCCCACGTCGCCGACGAAGAGGAAGTCGCCCGAGAGGATGGCCACCGGATCATCGCTGCGCTGGCGATCCGTGACGATGAACGAAAGATGTTCCGGCGTGTGCCCGGGCGTGTGCAGCACGTCGATGACCACGCCGCCCATCTCGATGCGATCGCCGTCCCGGAGAAATTGCGGATGGTCTTCGTCGGGCCAACGGTACAGCCAGTCCGGAGCGCCTTCGGCGGAGATAAGCGGAGTCGCGCCGGTCAGGGCCGCGAGCTCGCGCGTGCCCGACACGAAGTCGGCGTGGATGTGCGTCTCGGTCACCCGGGTGATGCGGAGCCCGTCGCGCCGGGCGGCGTCGACGTACTGCGACGCGTTGCGTGCCGGGTCGACCGCGATCGCTTCGCCGGTGCGTTCGCATCCGACCAGGTAACTCGCCTGCGCCAGCCGTTCGTCGTAGAATCGCCGCACCAGCATTCAGCGTACTTCCTTTCCGATCGTCAGGAATGCCACGACCACCAGCAGCACGGCGAACCATCTCGCCAGGGTGCGGCCGGAAAACCGCGGGGCGAGGACGGTTCCGAGCGCCATCCCCACCAGGGCCGCCGCGATCACCATCGCGGTGACCGTGGCGTCGATCCGGACATGCCGCGTCAGGAATCCGGCGCTCGCGGCCACCGTGTTAAGGGCGATTACGGCCAGCGACGTCGCCGTCGCTTCGGCCATCGGCAAACCCAGCACGCCGACCAGGGCCGGGACAATGAGAAAGCCACCGCCCACGCCGAGTACTCCGGTGAGCGCCCCGACGACGATCGCCGCCGGAATCACGGCGATGGCCGGTCGGGGCTGCCCGCCGCGTTCCATCTCGCCGGGATGCCGCTGGCTGCGGCGCCAGAGCGCCACGGCGGCCACCAGCATCGCCGCGCCGAAGAGCAGCAAACGGGGCCGGTCCGGAATGCCGGCTCCCAGCCGTGCCGCCAGGTACGATGCCGCCATGGCGACCAGCGTGAAGATCGCCGCGGTCGCCAATCTCAGCTGTCCGCGCCGCCAGCGCATCGCGGCGCCCGCCGCGGCGGCGACTCCGACCACCGGCAGCGACATCGGCACGGCGATGCCGGCCGGCACATCCATCAGATTGACCAGTACCGGTACGGCGAGGATCGAGCCGCCTCCGCCCAGCATTCCGAGCGAAAGGCCGACTGCGACAAACCCGACCAGACCGGCGACCGGCAGCATTCAGTGTCCGAGGGTGCGTTCGAGTACTGCCGCCAGGCGGACGCCGGCCTTGAGCAACTGATCCATGATGACCGGTCGTGCGGCGTCGGCGTACGACCGATCGATCTCCAGCGAGGCAGGAAGGCGGGCATACACGAAGTCGCGCGCAATGTCGTGCGACTCCATCGCCCATTGCGCCGGTGTGCCGCCGCTCAACGCCGTGATGTCCTTGCGATGGGCGATTGCCGCCTCGATCCGGCCGACCATTTCGGCATCGGACATGCGATAGCTGGTGATGAGCCCGCTGTCCCAGAGCGCATGCAGGTTGGTATGCCGCCCGTCGAACGTCACATGGACGTCGTTACCGCCCCGATCGCCGCGTTCACCCGCGTGCAGCGGCTGATGGATGTCGCCCACCAGATGGACGACCCATTTGAGCGCTACGGCGCGGTCGCTGTCGCTGCGGCCGTGATCGCCCAGGATGGCGATTTCGCGGTCGAGCGCCGCGACGACGCAGGCTCCCTCCTTGCAGTCGCGCGACGGCACGTAACTCGAATCGATGATCTCGATGTCGACGTAATGCCACGGCGCGGTGGCCGGCTGCTCGCGACGGATATCGTCGGCCCAACTGGCGATGTCGGTAATATTCTGCCCGTCCAGGAGCCGCCGGGTTTCGTCGGCGACCGCGGCCGGCAGCCGATCGAGCGCCACTTGTGCGATGACGCGGTGGCCGACGGGTCCCCACAGTGCCGCGGCGGGTCGAGAATGATGAATCGACGGCGCCGGCAGGGCGGCGACAAGCAGCAGGGCGCGAAGCAGGGTAACGCGCATCGGAAATCCGGACGGAGTGGATGATGGGGCCGAGCGATTCGCGGCCGCCCAAAGTCTAGTCGAATGCATGGGTGAGCGGGACGGCGGGTGACTCGCCCGGTACTGAGGAGGATCGCCATGCGATCAATCGGATCCTGGATCGCCGCGATGATGACCCTGGGCGCATTCGCCTTGCCCGCCCAGGATACCCTCCCCGGGTCACGAATCACCAACGCCGGTGTGGTCCGGGCCAACGGCGCCACCGATTCGGTATTCATCAAGCGGCTCAGGACCGCCGACACGGTCGATATCGGGGATTTCGCCGCCTACCTGCTGGCCCGGATCGGCGCGCCGCCGTTCGACGATTCGCTGGGGTTCCGGGTCACGTCGGACACCGCCAAAATTCGCATCTCCGGGCGCCTGATGGACTTCCCGCCCGATTCCCGGGCGGAGCTCGGCCCGATCTTCTCGTTCCTCGACTCGACGTCCGTCTTCGTGGCGGAAGTGTCGATGCGACAGGCCGACAACGGCATCATGCGGTTCTGGCTCGATCGGGTCACCGTTCGCGGCTTCGCGATCCCCGACCTGCTCCTGCTGGTGGCGCTCAATGAGTACAGCACCCGCTATCCCGGGATGCTGCAGGCCGGCGGCCGCGCCTTCGACGTAGGCATTCCACTGGAAGCGACGGCCAGACTGATTCCCGATGCCATTGTGCTGGTCATGAAAGGTGAGAAGTGAGAAGAGAGAAGTGAGAAGTGAGGACCCGATTGCCGGGATGCTCCTCGCAGGCGGGTTTGCCCTTCTCACTTCTCCCTTCTCCCTTCTCACTTCTCACTAGCTTTCCGTCCGTGCACGACCCCTGGGCCGCGCTGCGGCACACCGACTACCGCCGCCTCCTCGCGTCTGTTCTCGCCGTCACCCTCGCCGTCCAGATCCAGGATCTGGTCGTGGCGTGGCAGATCTACCTCTCCACCCACGACCCGCTCTCGCTGGGACTGGTGGGACTCGCCGAAGCGCTGCCCAACATCGGCACGTCGCTGCTGGGCGGACACGTGGCCGACCGGATGGACCGCCGGCGCCTGGGCGTTATCTCGATCCTGGTTCTGGTCGGGTGCGCCTTCGCTCTGGCCGGACTGGCCGGGGTCTCCCGCTCGCTCTCCCACTGGCGGCTGATCGGGATCTACGGCGTTGTGGCGATCAGCGGCGTGGCGCGAGCCTTACTGCAGCCTGCCCGCACCGCACTCGGTGCCGCGATGGTGCCGCGTGAATTGCGGCCGAATGCCGTTGCCTGGCGAAGCACCACCTGGCAGTTCGGCGCGGTCGCCGGCCCCGCGCTGGGCGGGATC
>JBOHRZ010000288.1:0-4057 GCA_050732975.1 Gemmatimonadales bacterium | reverse complement strand
GCGCCAGGGATACAGCTCGTTCCGTTACGATATCACCGACGTGGTGCACTACGGCGCGCGCAATACCATTGCGGTCCGCGTGGATGCATCCGAGTTCGAAGGGTGGTTCTACGAAGGCGCCGGCATCTACCGGCACGTCTGGCTGGTGGAGACGGCCCCGTTGGCGGTGGCGCCGGATGGAATCTTCGTGGCAAGCAGCTTCCCGGGAAATGTGCCCGCGGGCCCCGCGCTGATCCGGATCGAGACGCGGTTGGACAATCACCTTAAGGTTCCGGCGAACACGACGGTGGAATATCAGATCCGCGACCCCGCGGGAAATGTGGTCGCCACCGCGCACTCGGTCGCGACCGTGATGCCATCGAGCGACGTGACCGTGACGGCCAGCGCCCCGATCTCCGGGGGAGTTTTCTGGTCGCCCGAAACGCCGTGGCTCTACACGCTGATCACCACGGTCCGGACCGGCGACACGATCACCGACCGCGTTAGCACCGTATTCGGCATTCGCACCTTCGCGTTCGATCCGCAGCGAGGGTTTCTGCTCAATGGCAAGCCGTATGTCATCAAGGGTACGGCCGATCACCAGGATCACGCCGGCGTCGGGTCGGCGCTGCCGGACGCGCTGCAGTACTTCCGCGTCGAGGCGCTCAAGGCGATGGGCTCCAACGCGATCCGCACCGCGCACAACGAGCCCACCGAGGAGCTGCTGGACGCCTGTGACAGCCTCGGCATGCTGATATTGGACGAGAGCCGAGTGTTCGCCAGCGACGCGCAGGATCTCGAGCTGCTCGCCAACCAGGTGCGGCGTGACCGGAACCACGCCAGTGTCTTTCTCTGGTCGCTGGGCAACGAGGAGCCGTTGCAGAGCACGTCGGTCGGGGCACGGGTCGCCCGCACCATGCAGACCCTGGTCCACCAGCTCGATCCGACGCGTGACGTCACCTATGCGGCAAGCGTGGGGAACGAATTCACCGGCGTCAATAGCGTCATCGACATCCGTGGCTGGAATTACCATACCGACGCCGAGATGGACGCGTACCACGCCGCGCATCCCACCCAGCCGAATATCGGCACCGAGACGGCGAGTACTCTTACCACGCGCGGGATCTACATCGCCGACCTGGCGCACGGTCTGCACACCGCGTATGACGACAGCACCAACGCGCGGTCGACCGCCAATACCGCCGAATCGTGGTGGAGCTATTACGCCCAGCGCCCATGGGCTTCCGGCGGATTCGCGTGGACCGGTTTCGACTACCGCGGCGAAAACGACTGGCCCGACATCAACGCCAACTACGGCATTATGGACATGGCCGGTTTTCCGAAGGACAACTACTTCTACTATCAGGCATGGTGGAGCAACAGGGACGTGATCCACCTGCTGCCCCACTGGAACTGGCCCGGCCGCGAAGGACAGCCAATCGACGTCTGGTGCTTCAGCAACTTCGATGTGGTCGAACTCTTCCTCAACGGCGTCAGTCTCGGCAGGAAGGCGATGCCGCGGAATGGACACCTGCAGTGGGCAGTGCCGTATCAGCCGGGCACGCTGAAGGCGCGGGGCTACCGGAACGGCAAGGCGATCAGAGAGGAGGTGGTGCAGACCACCGGCGCTCCTTTCCGCGTTGCGCTGCTTCCCGACCGTTCGACGATCAATCCCGACGGCGAGGACCTGAGCGTCGTGACTGTTGCGGTCAGGGATTCGCAGGGGCGCACGGTTCCGGTGGCGAACAACCTGATCCATTTCGACATCGCCGGCCCGGGGCGGATCATCGGCGTGGGCAACGGCGACCCGAGCTCGCACGAGCCCGACGTTTATCTCGACTACACTCGCGACCGTGAGGTGGCGCTCAACGACTGGCGAATGCGGCGAATCGCCGACGCCACCAATCGTCGCGATGTCGCCGAGAATGTTGCCGATGCCGGCTGGGCAAAGGACGACGCCAACGCCGATACCGGACCACTGCCCGCCAACACCTCGGCGGTGTTCCGGACGCACGTCACCGTGACGCCGGCGGATCTGGCCTCCGGCAAAGTCGTGCTCCAGTTCGGCATGATCGACGACGACGGATGGGTGTACGTGAACGGCAAGGCGGCCGGCGAATCACATGATTGGCAGGCTTCGCCGGGATTCGACGTGGGCCGGTTGCTCCACGCGGGCGACAATTCGATCGCGGTGGTCGTGCGCAACGGCGCCGGCCCGGGCGGAATCAACAAGGGCGTCAGTCTCAGCTTCCCGAGCAGACCGGTTGCGGCGGAATGGCAGCGAAGCGTGTTCAACGGGCTGGCGCAGGTGATCGTGCAATCGGACACAACACCCGGCGCGATCCGGCTGACCGCGCGCGGGGACGGGCTCAGGCCGGCGACGATCGAGATCCACGCGAGCGGACACTCCGCCCGGCCGCGCGTAGCGCCGTAGGCAGCGCCATGAGCCGATGGATGAGCCGGGTGCGTTGCGACCGCGCCGCATCCTGCTGGAAGCAGATCCCGTTCACGACGGCCGGCTGAGCTTCGCGTCGTCGATCGTCGGCTGGAACAGTTCGATGGGATTCCCTGACGGATCGTCGACGATGATCTGCCGGCCGCCCACACCGGCGACAATGTCGTTGCGGAAGTGGGCGCCCGCGCGCCGCAGATCGGCGACCATGCGATCGAGATCAGCCACGTCGATCGCGAACCGGTTCCACCCGCCGGGGGTCTGCGCCGTGCCGTCGGGCATCGGCTGCCCGCCGCCGCCGCGCGGATTGGGTGCGCTCAGGACCAGGCGGAGCTCGCCGCGAGAGAGCATCGCGAATGGCGGCGCCGGGTGCATCACCAGTGCGAAGCCAAGTAGGCCGGTGTAGAAGTCGATGGCGGCGTCGACGTCGTGGACGATGTAGCGGACCTGTACGCTGGGCATTGTCTCGTTCTCGACTGAAGTGGCTTACAGCCACCCGTTGCGCCGGAATGCCAGCAGCAATCCGCCGGTCACCACCGCCATCAGCAGCAGCACGGCCGGGTAACCCAGAAGCCAGTGCAACTCCGGCATGTGGACGAAATTCATTCCGTAGACGCCGGCGATGAAGGTGAGCGGAATGAAGATTGTCGCGATCACCGTCAACACCTTCATCACCTGGTTCATCCGGTTGCTGACGCTCGACATGTAGAGATCGATCATCCCCGACATCATGTCGCGGTAGGTGTCGATGGCATCGGCCACCTGCAACGTGTGGTCGTGCACATCGCGCAGATACGGCAGCGTATCCGGCCGCACCAGATCCGAGCCGTATCGCTCCAGCGCGGCGATCGCCTCTCTCAAGGGCCACACGCCCCGGCGGAAGGCCACCAGCGCCCGCTTCAGTTCGTAGACCGCCTGCAACGCTTCGGTGGTCGGGTTCTCGAGGATGCCGTCTTCGATTCCCTCGGTGGCGTCGCCGATTTCCTCGAGAATCGTGTAGTAGCGATCGACGATGGTGTCGATCAGGGCGTACGCCAGGTAATCGGCGCCTTCGTTGCAGATGTGCCCCTTGGCGGCGCGAATCCGCTGACGCACCGGATCGAACACGTCGCCAACGGTCTCCTGGAAGGTGAGCACGAAGTTGGGGCCGAGCACCACGCTGACCTGTTCGGCTTCGATCTCGGGCTCGTCGTCGTGACGCACCTGCCGGAACATCTTGACCACGACGTAGAGACGGTCCGGATATTCGTCCGTCTTGGGGCGCTGGGTGGTATTGACGATGTCCTCGAGCAGCAGCGGATGCAGGGAGAACCGTTTACCGATCTGCTCGACGATGCTGATATCGTGCACACCGCTGACGTTGATCCAGGTCACACCCGGTCGATCCGGCGTCCAGTCGATGGCGTCGACGCGGGCGATCTCGTGCTCCTCGGAGGTATCGCCGACATACGTCAACTGCGTCACCACCACGGGCTCGCCGCGATGCTCGCCGATGTGGATCAGGCTGCCGGGCGACAACCCGATCTTGCGCGACATGCGGGTTTTCTGACCGGTGTTGGTCATCGCCGCTCCTGGCGTCAACGAGTGGGGGTCTACGCCGACGCCTGCTTCGGCTCGGCGTCGGCA
>JBOHRZ010000287.1:0-4061 GCA_050732975.1 Gemmatimonadales bacterium | reverse complement strand
TTCCCGAACGAACTCGCCAGCCAGCGAAACGATCGCGCCGGTTCCCGGCATGATTTTGCGCGGAGATCGAACTCGATTGCAGTCAACCGCGACTGAAGAGGTGGAGGCCGGAATGAAAGCGGCCGACGGCAGAATGAAAGACGCCGATACCACAACGAAAGACACCGAAATCGGAACAACAAGACCCAACGCCAGAACGACAATGCCGGACACCGGAACCCGAAGAGCCGGAACCGCAATCAGATTCCATGACGGCAGGACGAAATGACCGGATGGCGCGACGATGTTGCGGGTTACCGCAACGACGTTGCCGGACGGCAGAACCAGCGTTCCGGACTATCGAATCATTGCATGTGACAGCCGGGTGATCATTCCGAACACCAGAATCAGATGTGTCCGGACCAGAACGGACCTGCGACCGACCGGAACATCGGCCCTGCCCGGTGAGAAAAAGTGTCCAGAATCGGGCGCAAACACACCCAAAACGGACACTTTTTCTTGACCCCCATTTGCAAGCTCTTGAATTCCAGTGAGTTACGTCTGGCATACGGTCTGCACAAGAGACCCGTATCGACAACAGGCGCTGGGATCTCTTGTCGAGTCGGATTTCATCATTCGAACGATGCGTCCGCCCAGCCGGCGTATCACACGCAGGAGAAGGACCGATGGACAGTTGGACGCGGAGGAGGCTGGAGATGGCTCGACTGATTGTCGAGTTCACCAAATCCCAGCCGACCTCGACCGATGCCGGCTTCAATGGGCTGGTGTCGGAGCTGGAGGCGCTCGTCGCGCATGCCGATGAGGTGGCGCAGACTCAGCAGGCGGGGCAGTCGATGCAGACTGCCGCGACGCGACGACGTAACGAACTGCGGCGCCGCAAGCTCCGTGATCAGGTGCGCTACCTGGTGCACGTGGCGCAGCGGGCGGCGATCGACAACCCGTCGGCGGTCGGTTCGTACGACATGCCGCGGGATGGAGGGCCGCTGGTGGAGTTCGTCACAGCGGCAAAGCGGCTCCTGGCCGAGGCGAAGACGCAGCAGGAGGCGCTGGCGTCGAAGGGACTTACCACGACTGCCCTGGCTGATCTGCAGGCGTCGCTGGACGAGCTCGACGACGAAACCGTCAAGCAGCATGACGGGATGCTCGACAACATCACGGCGCGCATCGAGCTGGAGGAGATCGCCCTGGACTGCGTCCGGATTTCGCGGGCGCTGGACGGGATCTTCCGGCAGCAGTTCGAGGGGAACCCGCAATTGCTGGGTGCCTGGAATTCGGTGCGCAGGGTAGTTACTCGCGCACCGCGGCACCGTCAGAGCGATCCCGGTCCGGTGGTGCCGCCGCTTCCGTCATCGGAGCCGCCGGCATCATCGACGCAGGCGCAGGCGTAGCGCCGTCGCGCCGGCGTTGGCCACGCCGGTGCGGCGGAAGGATGCAGTGGTCATTGGAGGTCGCAATGCAGCGAAGCGGTAAGCGGAAGGGTCGCGACGATCGGCGCGGCCCTTTCGTTTGACTGGAAGGAGACGACCGTCTCTCGTCCCTACATCCCGACCGCAAGCCCCGCCGTAATCATCGCGTGGATGCCCGTGCCGTCGGGCGAGTCGCTGCGAACGCTGGGGTCAAGGAAGATCCCCACCCCACCCATCGGGCGGACTTTGCCGGACGCCGCTTCGACGGAGAGCGCGACCTGGTTGATCATCCGGTCGCCGAGCGAGAGGTCGCAGCCCCCGCAGCTGGTGGCGTCGTAGCGTCCGCTCAGGCGGACAGCCGCGATCACGCCCCGCCCGCGGTAGCCGACGCGCAGGCCATAGTCGAGCAACGGAGTGCTTTCGGACCCGTTCCTGCCAGGTACGTAGGTCCCACCGAACCACCCGGTCGCGAACGCGCCGGCCTCGGGAATCGCGCCGATCTGAAGATACGCGCGGAGCGAACTGCGGTCGTCGCTCCACGCTTCGAGATGGTCGAAGTCGGAATATCCGCCGAGGACCACGGCCGCCTGGCCGGCGTAGTCGAGGTCGTCGTTCTTGCGGATGCCGGGACGGACGGCGACGACGAACGACGTCTTCCGGTCGATCGACCCACCGAAGCCGATCCACGGATTGCCGGCCTCCGTGGCGGCGGTGCGCGCCATCCCGAAGTAGCCGGCGGGCAAGTTGAGGTCAGCGTGAACGACGGGAATTCCGACACCGACCCAGTAGTGCGGCGAGACCTGCCAGCGCGCGGAAATGTCCGCGAGGGCGCTTGCGGTGCCGAACTCGTTGTTCTCGGTGAGGGTATGGGTGAGCGAGACGGCCAAGGCACTGCCGGTGTCGGTAACCCATGGGTTCTGGGCGGCAGCAGTGGCCGGCAGCGAGATGCCGGCGGCCGCGACCGAGGCGACCAGGGCGTAGACGGTGTTGCGCATGAATCCTCCCGCGTCGAGGTGATGGAGCGTTGAGCGACGCGGGAAGGGTCGGCGGTCGGGGTCAAGCGGGAATCAAGCGGGCGGAACGGCTCCGCGGGCGCCTCGACCGGATGGCACCAGCGGCGATACTTCGGGTATCGGACTTCGTCCTCCGGATTCCCAGGAGAGCGAAGGCAACGGAGTGGGATTGGGGCCCCCCGGTCGGACGGGAGGCGTGGTGAATGGCCGACTACGTCCCTCGCAAAGGTCACTGGCTTCGTGATGGTCGAGCAAGTCAAGTCGATCGATTTCCGCACCCGAAAAGCAAAACGCATCGGCAAGGCACCATCGAGCGTACTGGATGAGGTACTGTCCATTCTCGATGCCTGTATCTACTGAGCGCGGACACGCGCATCTTGCGGGCGGTTGCCAGCGTCATACCACAGGCCGTCGTCCACGTCTTGCTCGCGTCGGTGCTTACTTCAACGCTGGTATCAGCCGAACGAAGTAATTCAGCCTCGAAGCGGGATCCTCAAGCCGATGGACGGTAAGTCTGATGCGACAGATTGTCTTCAACGTGGCCGCGAGCATGCTGATCCTCGGCACCGCCGCCGCCGCGGGGCAAACGCCAAGCGGATCAGGCGGGTTCATGATGCGGGTCGGTACGACCGAGATCGGCTCGGAGAGTTTCGCGCGCCACGCCGATACGTTGCGCGGAACGATCCGCATCACCAACCAACCCCGGCTCGACTACGTCGCCGTTCTACGTCCCGACCTCACCCTCGCATCGCTCGCCCTATCCGTGTTCACCGCCGACGCATCGCCGGGTGCCGCGCCGGTGCGACAGATGCAGTTCGAGCTCACTCGGGATAGCGTGATCGGCGTGGTGAATGGGATGGCCCAGCATTTCGGCGTGGCTGCCGGCGCGGTGCCGTTCATCAACTATTCCTGGGTCATGCTCGAGCTGCTCACCCGCCGTGCTCGCGCCGCGGGAGGGACCTTCTCCGCTCCCGTGTGGGCCCTGTCGAACACTGCGCCATTCACGGTCGTGTTGACATCGAGCGGCAGTGATTCGATGAGCCTGGTCGTCGCCGGGCAGCGAATGGATCTTCGCGTCGATGCTGCCGGTCAGCTCCTCGGCGTTTCTATCGCAAGCCAGGGCATCAGCGTGATGCGGGTAGATAGCAGTACCGCGGCAGGCTTCGCGACGACGACGACTCCGTTGCCGGTCGGTCTGCACCAACGCGATATTACGGTTCCGGGTCCGGTGCCGCTCCCGGGCACGCTCACGCTGCCGGCCGGTTCAGGTCCATTTCCAATCGTCGTGCTGGTCCATGGCTCGGGTGCCAACGACCGTGACGAGACGATCGGGCCCAACAAGCCGTTCCGTGATCTGGCGTGGGGATTGGCGGAGCGTGGCATCGCGGTGCTTCGCTACGACAAGCGCGGATACGTCCGGCCGGCCTGGTTCGCGGGACGCAACTTCACCGTCGACGACGAGACGGTGCAGGATGCGCTGTCCGCGCTGACGCTGGCGCGGGCATTGCCCGAAGCCGACTCCACCAGCTCGTTCCTCCTGGGCCATTCCCTTGGCGCGATCATGGCGCCTCGCATCGCGAAAGCGGATGGAAAGGTCGCCGGGCTGATCATCATGGCCGGCGCCACCCGCATGCCGCTGATC
>JBOHRZ010000286.1:0-4064 GCA_050732975.1 Gemmatimonadales bacterium | reverse complement strand
GTCGACGGCGGCGCCACGCTGATATGACGCACGACGCCGACTTCGCGCGCGAATACCAGAAGAAGATCCCCTTCGTCGCCCACCTGGGCCTGACGACCGAGGACCTTGGCGAGGGCACCGCGCGGCTCTCGCTCGCGCTCGAGCCTCACATGAGCAACAGCTTCGGCACCGCGCACGGCGGCGTGATCATGACGCTGCTCGACGTGGCGCTTTGCACCGCGGCGCGCACCCTCCACCCCGACTCGACCGGCGTCGTGACCATCGAGCTGAGTACCAGCTTTATCGGCGCTGGCACAGGGCCGCGCCTGCTGGCCGAAGCACGGGTGCTCAGGAACGGGCGCAGCATCATCTTCGTCGAGGGCGAGGCCCGCAATGCGAACGGTTCCTTGGTGGCCAAGGCCATGGGGACTGTGCGGGTCAGGAAGGCGTGACCCGGAGTGGGGTTCACCGCGGCGGCGGCGGTCTCCCCAATGCGCCCGTCGAGTCTATCTCGAAAGATCGAGGATGTTCTTGTCCGTCGATCGACCCAAATCTCTCACGATCTTCGCATACTTGGAAACCGAAGCGCTGTCGCCCCGCTGTGCCGCCGATCGGGCGAGATGCAATGCAGTCTGCGCATCTTCGTACCTGGTGCGCAAGTCCCGCACCGTAATTTCGGCTTGCGCCATCTCCACTTCCGCCTCTTGGCTGATCGCCGTGGACGACGCGTCGGCTGCGCTCGGATGGTCTGCCGGCGGCGACCCCGCGTCGCCCGCCACCTGCTGGGACTGAGCTCGCTGCGCTGACTTGCCGGCTTCCGGGACTGGTGCCGAAGCGACTTTCGCCTCGGGCCCCAGCTTTCGGACAATCGCGCTGCCAGGGACAGCTTGGCCGACCGGTACCTGGTAAGTGACGAAGGTTCCGTTCACCATCCGGGTTACTTCCTTCCATTGCGTCTGCGGCGTACCTTGGGCAGGGCCGCTCTCGGTCGCGCAGGAAGCGACCAACATCAACAAAGAGGTCGCGATCGCTATGGATAGGGGTCTCATGAGGAAATCCTGTTGACCGGGAGGTGCATTGTCCACCATATGGATGAAAGGGTCTACCGTTTGCCACCTAGACCTGAGCCTATTTTGACGCCGCCTTGGTCGAACCGGCCGCCGCGCGCCGCCCGGCGAACAAGTTGAAGAGAACGGGCATCACAAGCAGCACCAGTGGCAATGCGACGATGAGGCCGGAGATGATCGCAATCGCGAGCGGCTGCTGCATCTGTGATCCCCGTCCGATTGCGAACGCCAGCGGAAACAGCGTCAGAATCGCGGCCAGTGTGGTCATCGTAATCGGCCGCATCCGATTCTTGCCCGCCGCAATTATGGCTTCCAAATGATCCATTTCCTGCTCGAGCTCTCTGTACTCGGAAAAATAGAATATGGCGATTTCAGTGACCATACCGATGATCATCGTCATTCCCATGATCGCCGTAATGTTCAGTTCCGTGTGCGTAACATAGAGACCGACGAAAACCGCCGACATCGCGATGAGCGGAATCAGCATGATCGAGATCGCGATCTGAAACCGTTCGTACATGTACAGAAGCAACAGGAAGACGAGCGCGACGGCGCCTGCGAACACGAAGGCAAGGCCCTTGAATGCCAGCTGCTGCTGTTCGTACAGCCCGCCCATCGTGTAGTAGGCCCCGGGTGGCAGCATTCCGTCCCGGTCCATCACCGCCTTCACGTCGCGCGATGTCGAACCCAGGTCGCGACCTTGTATGCGACCGGTTACCGAAGCCATGCGCTTCAGGTTGTCGCGCGTAATTTCGGGTTGCCCGTACTCGACCACCACCTTGCCGACGTCGCTTAATGGGAACAGCCGTCCCGACGGCGCCCGCAGCAGAAGACTCTTGAGCTTGGTGATGTTGGCGCGGAGATCGTGCGCCGTCCAGACGCGCACGCCGATCGTCTTCGGTCCCTTCTGGATCTGGGTCGAGACGTTCCCTTCGAGATAGCCGTTGAGCAGCGCCGTAAGATCGGACACGTTGAATCCCAGCGCCGCCGCCTTGACCCGGTCGATTTCAATGTTGAGCGCGTTGCCGGCTGGGGTGACCCCGCTCCGTACACCCACCACACCCTTGATCTTGCCGATCGCATCGGCCGCCTTGTTCGCCAATGCGGTCAGCTCGCTCACGTCGTCGTCGAAAATCCTGACCTGGATCGGCTGCGGCACCTCGGTCAGGTCGCCGATCAGATCCTCCATCAGTTGCGCCGTGTCTATATCCAGGGAGGGAACGTCCGCCTTGACCTTGCTCGAGATCTCCTGCATCACGTCGTCGATCGGCTCGCGCGGGAACGGCTTGAGGCGTATGAAGAAATCACCCGTATAGGCCTCCGTCACGCCGCCCCCGAGTTGCGCCCCCGTGCGCCGGGAGTAGGTGCTGACGTTGGGGTTGGCGCGGATAATCTTCTCGACGATCCGCAGCAGCCGGTCCGTCTCGCTGAGCGACGTTCCGGGCGGCGCAATGTAATCGAGCACGAACCCGCCCTCGTCCTCGTGCGGCATGAAGCCGGAACCCACTGCCTGGTAGGCGAACAGGCCGACGGCAATCAGCGGGACGATTCCGATCAACACCAGTACGGGCCTGCGCAACATCCGGCGCATGATCCATTCGTAATAGCGATGGAACGCCCGCGTCACGGTGCCGACGTCCTCGTGCTCCGCATCCTTCTCGTCCAGCCAGTGGTCGGCGAGTACGGGAACAGCCAGCAGGGTGACGATAAACGAGATGATGAGCGCGCTCGCCATCGTCAGCGACAGCGCCTTGAAGAACGCACCCGTCACGCCGGTCAGGAACGCAAGCGGAAAGAAGATGATGATCGTTGCCGCCGAGGATCCGAACAGCGGTCGAGAAAATTCGGCGGCGGCCATCATCACTCGGCCGTGGTGCTGCTTGGGTGCGCCTCGAAGGCGGCGCATAATATGTTCAATCATGACCACGGCATCGTCGATGATCAGTCCTACCGCCGCCGCCATTCCTCCCAGCGTCATGATGTTGAATCCCATGCCGAACACCGCAAGCAACACCACGGTCGTCGCGAGCACGGTAGGTACGACCAGCATCGATATGATCGTGACCTTGCGGTTGCGAAGAAACCCGAACAGGACGATCGCCGCGAGCACGATGCCGATCAGGATTGCGTCGCGCACGCTCTTGGCGGACTCGGTGACCAGTACGCTCTGGTCATACCAAATTGCGACCTTAACGCCCGGCGGCAATACGGAGCGGTAGGTCTTCAGTTTCTGCTTGATATCGTGCGCAATCTGTACGCTGTTGCCGTCGGGCTGCTGAAAGACATCGAGCAGCACCGCGTCGTGGTTGTCCGCCGTCACCCGGATCCACTGCGGCACGGTCGAATCGGTCACATTCGCGACGTCGGCCAGGCGCACCAGTCCATTGGGCCCCGTTCGCAGGACCGTGTTGGCAATCTGCTTGAAGCTCTGGTACCGGCTGTCAGCCACCACGAGATACAACTGGTAGTGATCCTCCATATGACCCACGGCCTGCTGCACGTTGCCCTGTGCCAGGGCATTGGATACGTCCGTCAGCGTGAGTCCATAGGCGGCGAGCCGGTCCGGATTGACCGTCACTCGATACTCTTCGGGGGCGCCGCCCGTGATCCCGATCTTCGCGACACCCTTCACCGAGGAAAGGATCGGGCGCAGCTGGTATTCGGCCAGATCGTAGAGCTGGGTCAGGGAGAGCTTGTCGGACGAAAGACTATAGGAGATGACGGGGTCGACCGTCGGATCCATCCTCTTCGTTTCCACCACAGTGCCGGCAGGAAGGGTCGGCAGCATTTGCGTCACCGCCGAATTGACCTCCAGCGATGCGGCCACCATATCCCTGCCCCAGCCGAAGTCGACCTTGATTTCCGCGCTGCCGCGGCTTGAGGTCGAGGTAACGTTGACGACCCCGGGCACGCGCCGGATCGCCTCTTCCACCGGCCGCGTCACCAGCGTCACCATCTGGTCGGCGGTGCGGTCGCCTGAATCCAGTTCGACCGCAACGCGCGGAAAGCTCACGTCCG
>JBOHRZ010000285.1:0-4065 GCA_050732975.1 Gemmatimonadales bacterium | reverse complement strand
ACGCGTGGGTGGACGCGGAGGTCGCGCCCTGACACTGGCGAACCTGCCGCCAACGTTTGTCACTCCGCTGCTCGACAGCATCGTCAAGGCGCGCGGTGGCTCCGGAGCGCCGACATCGGCGGATTCGGCGGCCGGCCTGGCAGCGCTCCAGGCGCGCTTCGCCGCCGGTCGCGGCGGCCTGGGCGGCGCCCGCGGCAACGGCGGGCCGAACCAGTGCCACGACATCACGGTGTATCCGGCAGTCGGGCTTGCCGGTGGTGCCTGCGGGGGCTACGGCCTGCTGCTCGACATCAAGGACCCGCTCAATCCCAAGCGTCTCGACTTTGCCGGTGATTCGAACTTCGCCTTCTGGCACTCGGCGACGTTCAGCAACGACGGCTCCAAGCTGCTGTTCACCGATGAGTGGGGCGGCGGAACCCAGGCTCGTTGCCGCGACATCGATCCGCTCGATTGGGGCGGCGACGCGATCTTCACGCTGAACCACGGCACCATGGACCAGCACGCCTACTTCAAGATGCCCGCGGCCCAGACGGCCCAGGAGAACTGTGTCGCGCACAACGGCGCGCTGGTGCCGGTGCCCGGGCGCGACATCATGGTGCAGGGATGGTATCAGGGCGGCCTCGACGTCTTCGACTTCACCGACCCGGATCACATCCGCGAGATCGCCTACTTCGATCGCGGCCCGATTCCCAACCATCCCGAATGGGCTGACTCGCAGTCGACCGGCATCGTGACCGGCGGCTACTGGTGCGGCTACTGGTACAACGGGCACATCTACGCGTCGGAGATCGCTCGGGGATTTGATGTCTTCGACCTGACGCCGAGCGAGTGGCTGTCGCAGAACGAGATCGACGCGGCCAAGCTGGTGCACTTCGACCAGTACAATCCGCAGAGCCAGCCGAAGATCGTCTGGCCGGCGGCGTTCCCGGTAGTGAAGTCGTATCTCGACCAGCTCGACCGCGACAACGGGTTGCCGCTGGCGACGCGCCAAGGGCTGTGGCGGCAGATCGATGCCGCCGAACGGGCCAAGGGAGCCGCACGGTCAGCGGCGCTCGACAAGATCGCATCCCAGCTCGACGGCGACGCGGCGACCTCGACCGACGGGCCGCGGGTGAAGGCGATGGCGCAGGCGGCGCGGGATCTGGCGAAGAAGGGATAGGAGCCAGACTGATGAAGGAGCGGCGCCGATGCCTCTGGCCGTCGACGCCGCTCGACATCGCCTATCATGATCTCGAATGGGGCGTGCCCGTCCACGACGATGCACGCCTCTTCGAGTTTCTCACCCTGGAAGGCGCGCAGGCCGGGCTTTCCTGGTCGACGATCCTCAACAAACGCGACGGCTACCGCCGGGCCTTTGCTGATTGGGACGTGGCGAGGGTCGCCAGGTTCACGCCTGCCCGGGTGGAGCGCCTGCTGCGGGATCCCGGCATCGTCCGCAACCGGCTCAAGATCGAGAGCACGATCACCAACGCGCGGGCATTCCTGGCGGTGCAGGGGGAATGCGGGTCGTTCGACGGGTACATCTGGAGCTTCGTCGGCGGCGCTGCCCGGATCGCTCGGCGCAAGGGCGGCGACATCCCGGCAACCAATCCGGAATCAGATGCCATGAGCAAGGATCTCAAGCGCCGCGGCTTCCGCTTTGTCGGATCGACGATCTGCTATGCCTTCATGCAGGCAACGGGCATGGTGAACGATCATCTGGTGACTTGCTTCCGTTACCGGCAGCTGGTGCGGGCGACGTGAACAGGCATCTCGTCGCGGAACGCAGGAGTGTCCCTGCGGATAGGTGGGCGACGCCTCGCGGCCGTGCAGTTGTTCGCCGGCGGGAGTGAAGCGCTATCGCGCCAAGCTCTCGAGCCCGCTCCTCAACCGGGTCGACATTCACATGAACGCCGGCTGAAACGCGTGGTTGCGGATCAAGCGCTCAACATCCAGGTCTTGAAAGACGCGCTGGGAAAAGAGTGGTGACGACAGCGCAGCGGCGCGCGGTCGTCGCCGAGGCCCGAGCGCGCCACGAGTTGACGGAGCGACGGGCCTGCCGGTGTCCGGGGGTGCACCGGGCGCTGGTGCGGTGTCCGTCCCGGCGCGAGCCCCAGACGGCGCGGCGCGCCTGCCTGCGCGACCTGGCCGCGACCAAGGTGCGGTGGGGCAGTCCCCGGCTGACCTGGAAACTGCGGCGCGAGGGCTGGCTGGTGAATTACAAGCGCATCGAGCGTCGGGTGCGGGAGGAGCGGCTGCTGGTGCGCCGGAAGAGGGCGGCGATGGCGCGGGTGCCGACGCCGGTGCCCACATGTTCCGACGAGCGGTGGAGCATGGACTTCGTACGCGATGGCGCGAGGGCTGGCTGGTGAATCACAAGCGCATCGAGACCCTGGTCGATGGCCGGCCGTTTCGCGTCTGGACGGTGGTCGATGATGCCACGCGCGAATGCCCGATGCTGCTGGTCGAGTGCTCGCTGCCGGGACGGCGTATCGTCGACGCGCTGGATTGGCTGCAGCTGATTCGCGGCCTGCCGCGCGTGATCGTCTGTGACAATGGGCCGGAATTCGTATGTCAGGCGCTGGATCACTGGGCGGAGCAGCATGGCGTCACCCTTGATTTCATCCGGCCCGGACACCCGGTCGAGAACTGTTTCATCGAAAGCTTCAACCGCAAGCTGCGGGACGAGTGTCTGGCGATCCATCACTTCGGCACGCTGCACGAAGCGCGAGCGACGATCGAAGCCTGGCGGGAGGAGTACAACACCGAGCGACCGCACAGCAGCCTGGGCTGGAGAACACCGGAAGGCTTTGCAGGACAGTGGGAGCCGGAAAACAAAGATACTTTACTCACGACCCGACGATCGTGACTGGACCGATAGCAGGGGAAGGGTCAAATAAACCTTGCGAACGTTGCAGTGTGCACATCGACGACGCATGTGTCCTCACATACCCACTGAATTAATGGTGTTGGAGTCCATCGCAGCAGCCCGGTGAGCTGGCCCTACGGTGGCGAGCCCCGCGATGATGAAAACAACCAACACACACCACACTGTCTGGAGTTGACCCGGTTTCGTGGAGACCTCACCATTGGGGTGGAGGGTTTCCACCATGGCACGACGAACATACCCACGGGAGTTTCGCGAGCAGTTGATCGCGCTGGTGCGCGCCGGTCGGTCGCCGGAGTCGCTGGCCAAGGAGTTTGAGCCCCGCGCCCAGACGATTCGGAATTGGGCGGTGCAGGCCGATCGCGACGGCGGGGTGCGGGCCGACGGTCTGACGACCGACGAGCGCGCGGAGATGACGCGGCTGCGGCGGGAGAATCGGCAGCTCAAGGTCGAACGGGACATCCTGTCAAAAGCCGCGGCCTGGTTCGCACGGGAGACCGGCACGATTCCCAGCGGGTCTACGGATTCGTGAAGGAGCACCAGGCCGTCTTTCCAGTCGCGACCATGTGTCGCGTCTTCCGGGTCTCTCCGAGCGGCTTCTATGCGTGGCGCCACCGCCCGCCGTCGCCGCGGGCACAGCGGGATGCCGAGATCCTGCAGCATCTGCGCGTCTTTCACGCGCGGTCGGATGGCACGTACGGCGCCCCCCGCCTGATCGACGATCTGCATGACATCGGGATTCACGTCGGGCAGAAGCGCGTGGCGCGCGTGATGAAGCTGGGCGGCCTTGCGGGCGTGAGCCGCCGCCGCGCGGTGCGGACGACCCGGCGTGGCCCGGACGAGCATGCCGCGGCGGACCTGGTGCGGCGGCAGTTTACGGCGACCGCCCCGAATCAGCTCTGGGTGGCCGACATCACGTACATCCCGACGGCGGCGAGCTTCCTCTTCCTCGCGGTGGTGCTGGATGCGTGGAGCCGCCGCGTGGTCGGCTGGGCGATGGCGTCGCACCTCAAGACCGACCTGGTGCTCGCCGCCCTCGACATGGCGATTGCCCAGCGGCGTCCGACGAATGTCATCCATCACTCGGATCACGGCTGTCAGTACACCGCGCTGGCGTTTGGCGATCGCTGCCAGCGGATGGGAGTGCGGCCGTCGCGCGGCACCGTGGGCGACGCCTACGACAACGCGATGGCCGAAAG
>JBOHRZ010000284.1:0-4073 GCA_050732975.1 Gemmatimonadales bacterium | reverse complement strand
CCGTCGGCACTTCGGCCGGCCGCAACAATTCACCATTCGAGTGAACGATCACTCGAACAACGTTGGAGGTTTTATGCTGTCCGATTTGCGGAGGATCTTTTCCATTGCGGGGCGGGCACTTTGGTTCGCCACCGCCAACCCCTCGAGCGACGCCAGCTACACGTCACTCGTGGGGCGCCTCAAGGATGCGGTCGCCAAGGTCGACGCCCTTGCGGTGCAACAGAACGACGGCAGTGCCGGAGAGCGCGGCTCGTTGACGCAGCGCAATCAGTTCCGGCGCGACCTGGAGGTGGTAATGATCCCCCACCTTCTCCATGTCGTGAGTATCGCCGTCGACACCAACCCGGAGCTGCGCAACATGTATCCGCGCCCGCGCCGGGGCATTCCCAACCGGGCGCTGATCGCGGCGGGAAAGTCGTTGCTCGCCGCGGCCCAGTCGGACAAGGATCTGCTGGTCTCGCAGGGCCTTGGCGACACGTTCCTCGATGACTTCGAGGCGGCGCTGTCGCAGTTCGACGTCCTCACCGAGAACGCGCACGCGGGCCGCCGTAGTCACGTCGGCGCCCGCGCCGAGCTCTCGGCGCTGGCCCGGAGCTGCAGCCGGATGGTCAAGGTCCTCGACGGGACCTTCCGGGTCCGGTTCAAGAACGACCCCGAATCGCTGGCGGCGTGGATGTCCTCACGTAACCTGCCGGGGCCGTTCACGCATCACGGCGACGGGGCTGACGCCCCCGCCCCCGGTCCGGCACCGGCTCCGCAGCCGCAGTTGCAGCTGCCGCCGGTGATGCCTTCCCCCGACCAGGAGGCGACGTCGTGAATGTCCGCATCGCCGGTCGCCGGGAATACCGCAGTCCCGACACTGCGGCACTCCCGGCGGCCGGTGATGCGCGACAACGCAGTGTCAATCTGAGAAAAGCAGGTCCTTCGACTCCGCGAACGCTGCGCGTTCGCTCCGCTCAGGATGACGCGAATCTTCTCACTTCTCACTTCTCACTTCTCACTTCTCACTTCTCACTTCTCACGGCACTGCGACCGGCTGCAAATACTTGTCGAGATAGTCGAACGTGTTCGCCATGATCAGCTTGTAGCTGTTGAGATCGTACGCGGCGCCGTGGTGTCCCGGCGGATAGATCCGCAGGCTGACGTCCTTGCCGGCCGCGGTGAACGCGGTGAGCAGTTGCATGGTGTTCTGCGGGTGGACGTTGTCGTCGAGCATCGAGTGGATCAGCATCAGGTGGCCCTTGAGCCGCGATGCATTGAAGACGGCCGAGCTGGAGTCGTATCCCGCGGTGTTGGCGCCCAGCAGTCCCATGTACCGCTCGGTGTAGATGGTGTCGTACAGCTTCCAGTCGGACACCGCCGAGTTGGCGACCCCGGCGGTGAAGATGTCGGGATACATCTCCATCGTGAATACCGTGCTGTAGCCGCCGTAGCTGGTCCCCATGATGCCGATCCGGTGCGGATCGACGTACGACAGCGTGGCGAGGTAGCGCGCCGTCTCCGCGAAGTCGTGGCTTTCGTACTTGCCGAGGTCGCCGTAGACGACCTTCATGAACGCGCTACCGTAGTTGTTGGTGCCACGATTGTTCACGTTGATCACCAGGTAGCCCTGTTGCGCCAGCCACGCCGTCTGGGTGCTGGTGCCATAGCGGTCGTAGACGCCCTGCGAGCCCGGCCCGCCGTAGATCGCGAAGATCACCGGATACTTGCGCGTCGAGTCGAACGGCACCGGCTTGACCATGGAGAAATCGAGCCGGACGCCGTCACTGGTGGTGAATTGCATCAGCAGCGTCGGCGAATAGTCGTGCGCCGCGGCCCATTGCGTCACCTGGGCATTGTCTTCGAGCGTGCGCAGCCGGTGCGGCGAGGCGCCCGCCGCCCAGAGTTCGACCTGATTGGGCGTGGCGGTCGATGACCAGACGTCGACGAAATACCGCGCGCCGGGCGACATGTTGATCGCATGAGTTCCTTCGGCGATCGTGACGCGCCGCTTGCCGCTGCCGTCGAGATGGATCGCGTAGAGCTGCCGCTGCAGCGGCGACACTTCGGTCGAGCTGTAGTACAGCAGCCCGCTCGCCGGGTCGATCCCTTCGATGCGGGTGACGCTCCACGGTCCGTGCGTGACCTGGTTGATCAGCCGGCCGGAATAGTCGTAGCGGTAGACGTGCTGCCAGCCGTCGCGATCGGAGATCCAGTAGAACTCGTGCGACCCGGCGGGAAACGTCATCATGTCCTGGATCCCGGCGTAGAAGTCATAGACATCGATCCAGGTCTTCGATGTCTCGGTCATCACCAGTCGCTTGCCGCCGGTGGTGACGTCGAAGAAGTACAGCTTCATCACCTGCTGCGGGCGGTCGAGTGTGATCATCGCCAGCGTGTCGGGGCGGCTGGTCCAGTAGATCCGCGGGATGTAGAAGTCGCCGGTCTCACCGGGATCGAGCCAGACCCGCTGGCTGCTCTTGACGTCGATCACGCCGACCCGCGCGCGCGGGTTGGAATCGCCCGGTTGCGGAATGCGGATCTGGTCCCAGTCGGGATGGCGCCCGGCGAAGTCGGTGAGCTGGATCACCGGTTCGGCGGCCTCGTTGATCTGCCAGAACGCGATGTGGCGCGAGTCCGGCGACCAGTTCCAGGCCTGCGCCAGGCCGAACTCCTCTTCGTACACCCAGTCGAAGTGACCGTTGTACTGCTCCGGCGTGGCGTCGCTCGTCAACCGGTGTTCAGCATGATGGGCAACATCCACCACGTACATGTCGCCGTCGCGTTCGACGCCGAGCATCGATCCGTCGGGCGACAGCTCCGCCGTCCGGGCGCCGGTCACGGCGCGAGTCAGCGATCGATCGGCGAGCGAGTAGATATAGAAGTCGGAGACGCCGGAGCGGCGATACAACGGCTGGAAATTCGCCTGGAAAATCAGGTGCCTGAAATCGCTCGACCACTGGAACGACTGGTAGGTGAAGGTGCTATCGGTGCCCGGAAACTTGAGATCCGCATTGGCGAAGATCACCGAGTCGGCGCCGGTCGCTGGATCGTACGCGTGAATGGCGGTGCCGTTGCCCGCCCTCCCTACATACGCATACCGGGTGCCCCCGTCGATCCAGGTGAGACCCGGGGGTGCCCCGTGCCCGATCAGCGCTCCGCCCGACAGCAATGCCTCATTGAGCGAAGCAAATCGCCGGGTACCCGGCTCGCTCTGGCCCCCCTGCGCATTCAGGGTGACGGGAAGGACGACAACTGACAACCCGAAGACTACGGCGACGACTCGACGCATGACTGCACCAGGTGAAGGGAGGGTGAAGGAACGGATCAGAGAGACAAACATCGCTGGCAGAATTTCGCCCCGACCGGTAGCTTTCTCCAGTCGATCCGGGCAGACGAACGGATCGTCCCCTGAACATCCAGCTTGAAGAGGTTCCCGTGGCTCCCGGCCGTCATTGGCCTCTGGCGACGTGCGGTGCACTGTGTGCGCTCTGGCTCTGGGCGTGCAGTCCGGCCGATTCGCGGCCGACCGGACCCGGCGCCGGTGCCGGCGGGTCGGTGCTGCCCGCGCGGATCGTGGTGGTAAGTGGCAACGGCCAGCAGGCGGATCCGGGTGACTCGCTCGACGACCCGATCCAGTTCCAGGTTCAGGACAGCGCCGGCCGGCCGGTCGCCGACACGCCGCTTGCGCTCGTGGTCACCATCGGCGGCTGGTCGGTACCCAGCGCCACGATCAGCACCGACAGCAGCGGTGTCGCCGCCACGGCGTGGACCATGGGACCGAACGGCGGAGCCCAGATCCTGGAGGCACGGGTCGGCACTTCCATCACCGCCACGGCGACCGCCCTCACCTGCGCCCCGGACCAGTGCTATCCCGACGAGCAGCTCACTTCCGACCTGAGCCAGATGACCCTGCTCGACCTTGCCACGAGCGACGGCTCCGGGCAGACGGTGCATCCCACCGTCGCGCGCGGACACGGCAGCGCGACCGGCTTCTGGCTGGGAATCACGCCCTATCCGTGGGGCGCCTCGGCGTTCGAGAATCCGTCGATCTACCACAGCCACGATGCCGGCAACTGGATGCTGCCACATGG
>JBOHRZ010000283.1:0-4079 GCA_050732975.1 Gemmatimonadales bacterium | reverse complement strand
TCCGCAAGGATCCAGATGTCGTGGCGGCGGCGCCCGAGGTGTCGGCGCAATCGCTGATCCTCAACGCCGCGGGCTTCCCGGAAGCGGTCTTCGTCGGTGGACTCGAACCGGGCGAGGGGACCAGCGGCGTGATCCACCTCGACAGCGCCATGACGCAAGGCGACCTCCGCTTCCGGACCGATTCCGCGGACGTCGACGGCGCGGTGGTGATCGGGGCGCGGCTGGCGGAACACCTGTCGTCGTATCCCGGCGACGTGATCTCGATGATCCCACCGATCGTCCGGAAGAACCGCGTCACCGGTTCGTACGACATTCCACGGCCGTGGGCGATGGAGGTCACCGGCGTGTTCGAGACGGGGATGTACATCTACGACAATTCCTGGGTGATGATGGATCGCGCCACCGCGCAGCGTTTCGCCGGGCTTGACAGCGCCGTGTCGGATATCGCGGTACGGGTCCGTGATCCATGGCGCGTCGAGCCGGTGGCGGCGCGAATCGCGAACATGCTCGGGTACCCGTATCGCACCGAGACCTGGCAAGCGCAGAACAGCACGCTGTTCTCGGCGCTGGAGCTGGAAAAACTCGCGATGGGGCTGGTGATCTTCTTCATCATGGTGGTGGCGGCGTTCAACATCGTGGGAACGCTCACAATGGTGGTGGCGTTCAAGACGCGGGAGATCGGCATTCTCGAAGCGATGGGGCTGCCGGCCGGCGGCGTCGCGCGAATCTTCCTGGCCCAGGGCGCCATCGTCGGTCTGTTCGGTACCGGCCTCGGCGTAGCACTGGGACTCGCCGTGGCGACCCTCGTGGACCGGCGCATTCACATCGACCCGACCATCTACTTCATCGATCGCCTGCCGGTGCATGTCGAGATCACCGACGTGCTGGTCGTCGTTGCGGCCAGCCTGATGGTCGCGCTGGTGGCCACCATTCCGTCGACACGACGGGCGGCGCGCCTGCTCCCCGTCGAAGCGATCCGGGCGGAATAGGTGGCGATCCTGGAGGCATCCGGCCTGGTGCGGCGCTTCGTGGGCGGCGACGGCGCGACGTTCACCGTGCTCGACGGCGTCGATCTTTCGGTGGCCACGGCGGAGTTTGTGGCGATCGTCGGTGCCAGCGGTTCCGGGAAAAGCACCTTGCTGCACGTCCTCGGCGCGCTGGATCGTCCCGACACCGGCGACGTCGTCCTCGAAGGTACGCCGTACCGCACCCTCCCGGCCCGCGCGCTCGCCGAGATCCGCAATCGGCGGATCGGATTCGTGTTCCAGTTTCATCACCTGCTGCGCGATTTCACCGCGCGCGAGAACGTGATGATGCCGCTGCTGATTGCCGGTGTCGACCAGAACGATGCCGGCCGGCGCGCCGACACCGTGCTCGACCGGGTCGGTCTGGCGGCGCGAGCCGCGTCGCGAGTGACGCTCCTCAGCGGCGGCGAGCAGCAGCGGGTCGCGCTGGCGCGAGCACTGGTGACCGCCCCCGCGGTGCTGCTCGCCGACGAGCCGACCGGCAACCTGGATCCGCACACCGCTGCGAGCATGCACGAGCTGCTCACGGAGTTGTCCCGCGCGAGCGGAGCGGCCGTCGTGGTGGTGACTCACAATCGGTCGTTGGCGGAACGCGCCGATCGGGTGCTGCATCTCGAGGACGGCGTCCTCCGGGCGGCGACGCCGGCCGAGGCGTCGGCATGAGCCAGTGCCAGAACTGCCATTCGGGCGAGGCGGTCGTCCGGCTGACCCAGATCGTGGCCGGTGAGGTCACCACGCTGCATCTCTGCACCCGCTGCGCCGCGGAACGGGGCATCGAGACCGAGGCGACGGTGGCGCAATCGCCGCTGGGCGCGTTCCTCGCCGCCATGGGCAAGGATGGTGCGTCGACCGCCGCGCATGGGCCGTCCGAAGCGTGCCCCGATTGCGGCGCGACGCTCGACGACTTCCGCACATCGAGCCGGATGGGATGCGCATCATGCTGGACGACGTTCGATGCGCCGTTGCGCGACCTGCTGCGCCGGCTGCAGGGAGCGACGCGGCACGTCGGCACGATGTACCAGCCTGCCGCCGCCGCAGGCAGCCAGGGTCCCGCTGATGAGGTTGTCGATCGCGACGTGATCCGCGATCGGCTGCGGCGGGCGATCGCCGCGGAGGAGTTCGAACTGGCGGCGGAACTTCGCGACCGGCTGCGAGGGCTGGGCGGATGACGGACATTTCGCTGATCCCCGACGGCGGCATGCCGTGGCTCGACGCCAGCGGTCCCGATGCCGTCCTGGTGCTGTCGACCCGGGTCCGCCTGGCCCGCAACCTGACGGGCGTGCCGTTTGCCGGCCGGAATGAGGCGGATCAACGCGAATCGATCGTCGGCTGCGTCGCAGCGGCGGCGCGAGAGACATCAATGCTGGCAGACGCAACGCTGTACCGGTTGGACAGCGCATCGTTGCCGACCCGGCGATGGTTGAATGAACGGCAACTGGTGTCGCGCGAACTGGCCGGCCTGGATCCCGGTGGCAGGGTGCGGACCGGCGCGGCGCTGTTGCTGGGACGCTCGGCGAGCCTGCTGATCAACGAGGAAGATCATCTCAGGCTTCAGGCGCTGCGATCGGGCTTTGCGCTCGACGACGCGTATCGCGCCGCGGCGCGCGCCGATCAGGAGCTCGGGCTACGGGTTTCCTTCGCCTTCCACCCCGAGTTCGGCTATCTTACGGCGTGTCCGACGAACGTCGGCACCGGGTTGCGGGCGTCGGTGCTGATTCACCTTCCGGCGCTGGCGCTGACCAAGGAGATCACCAAGGTTCTGCACGGGCTCGCGCAGGTCGGGTTGACGCATCGCGGGCTGTTCGGCGAAGGGAGCGACGTCCTCGGCAATCTCTTCCAGCTGTCGAATCAGACGACACTTGGAAAGTCGGAGGACGAACTGCTGGACCACCTGGCGCGTATGGTACGCCAGGTGATGGAATACGAAAATCGGGCGCGCGAATTTCTCCGCCGCGAAGCGCCGTCCGCGCTGGAAGACACCGTATGGCGGGCCTGGGCGCTGCTGCGCCACGCTCGCACGCTGTCGTTCGAGGAAGGGTTGAGCCTGTTGAGTGGTGTGCGCCTCGGGGTGGCGCTGCGGATCCTCCCGGACGTCCCGCTCTTAACGCTGAATCGGTTGCTGGTGGTGACGCAGGCCGCGCATGTGGCGCGCTGGGCCGACGTCGCGCTCGACGATCCGGCACTTCCGCAGCACCGGGCCGGTATGGTGCGGCGGATGTTCGAGGAGGTAGGTCCGGAATGAATGGCTACAACTTCACTGATCGAGTGCGCAAAGTGCTGCAGATGGCGCGGGAAGAGGCCGCGCGCCTGCACCATGAATATGTCGGGACGGAGCACATCCTTCTCGGCCTGATCCGCGAAGGCGAGGGCGTCGCTGCGGCGGTGTTGACCAACCTTGGCGTGGAGCTGGAGGAAATCCAGCAGAAGATCGAGGAAACGGTCAAGAAGGGAAAGGCTGCCGCGGCCGCGGGTCCGGAATTGCCATACACCTCGCGCGCCAAGAAGGTGCTCGAGCTGGCGATGATGGAAGCCCGCGAGCTCAACCACTCGTACGTGGGCACCGAGCACCTGCTGCTGGGCCTGCTGCGCGAGGAGAAGGGCATCGCTGCGCAGGTCCTCACCGACGCCGGCATCACCCTGGAACAGTCGCGCGCCGAGACGCTGCGGCTGCTGGGCAGCGATCTGCCGCAGGGCCAGCAGGCGGCGGGGCAGGCCCCCAGCAGTCCGCAGGCGGTACCGCCCAAGACCGAGAAGAAGTCCAAGACGCCGGCACTCGACCACTTCTGCCGCGACCTGACGCTGCTCGCCGCCGAAGGCGCCCTCGATCCCACCATCGGACGCGCCAAGGAGATCGAGCGCGTCATGGAAATCCTGGCGCGCCGCAAGAAGAACAATCCGGTCCTCATCGGCGAACCCGGGGTGGGTAAGACCGCGATCGTCGAGGGCCTGGCGCTGCTGATCGCCAGCGGGCAATGCCCCGACGTGCTGCGCGACCACCGGGTGCTGTCGCTCGACATGGCCGCCGTCATCGCGGGCACCAAGTACCGAGGTCAG
>JBOHRZ010000282.1:0-4101 GCA_050732975.1 Gemmatimonadales bacterium | reverse complement strand
TGCCATCGGCGGCCACCTGGACCGTCGCCCAACATGGCGACACGATCATCACCGATCGCGAAATCGAGACCCCCGACGCGGTGAACCCGACGAAGACGCACTTCGTCGTGACCACGGACGGCAACCCGACCTCCAACGCGGTGCCTTCCGCGGGCGCGATCATGGAAACGAGCAGCACGGCCGGGTGGGATTCGACCGGTGTCGTGATCAAGACGTCGGGCAATGCCCAGGGATACGATTTCGTATTGACCGATCACTGGACGCTCAGTCCCGATGGCAAGGTTCTCGTGTCGGACCGGGTGATCACCGTCGGCGGCCAGGTTGTCCAGACCAACACACTGACCTTCAACCGCAAGACTTGACGCTACCGCGGCACCTGGCGGTCATCGGCTCGCCGACGCCGGT
Organism: Gemmatimonadales bacterium; assembly: GCA_050732975.1. Classification (GTDB taxonomy): domain Bacteria; phylum Gemmatimonadota; class Gemmatimonadetes; order Gemmatimonadales; family GWC2-71-9; genus Palsa-1233. The sequence continues at coordinate 3,696 of JBOHRZ010000282.1, read as the reverse complement.
GTTCGTCCGGCACTGAGCGCCTGAACGGGCGCTATTCTCTGGCAAATATCCGCAGCACCCGCTGCAGAATGCCGCCGTGCACGAGGTATTCGACCTCCACCGGCGAGTTGAGCCGGACCACGGCGGCGAATTCGGTGCGCTGCTTCGTGTCGGGATCAGTAGCGCGGACCTGAACTTTGCCGCCGGGTGCGAGCCCGGACGCGATGCCGCTGATGTCGAAGACTTCCCGTCCCGTGAGCCCCAGCGCCGCAGCGTTCTGACCGTTCTCGAACCCCAGCGGCAGCACGCCCATCCCGACCAGATTCGAACGGTGGATCCGCTCGTAGCTCTCGGCGATCACCGCCTTGACCCCGAGGAGCGCGGTGCCCTTGGCCGCCCAGTCGCGCGACGAACCGGTGCCGTATTCCTTGCCGACCAGCAGGATCAGCGGTGTATCGCTCTCGATGTACTTCATCGCCGCGTCGTAGATGCTGGTCACTTCCCCGGTGGGGAAATGGACGGTCCAGTTCCCCTCCTTCTCCGGTACCAGCTTGTTCCTGATGCGCACGTTGCCGAAGGTGCCGCGCATCATCACTTCGTGATTGCCGCGTCGGGCGCCGTAGGTGTTCCAGTCCGGCTGCTCGACGCCATGCTCCCGGAGATATCGCGCGGCAGGCCCCGTTTTCGAGATCGCGCCGGCCGGCGAGATGTGATCGGTCGTCACCGAGTCGCCGAGCACGGCGAGCACGCGCGCGCCGGCGATATCCGTGAGCGGGGCGGGCTGCGGAGAAAGGTGCCGGAAGAAGGGCGGGTTGCGGATGTAGGTACTGGCGGGGTCCCACGCGAAGCGCGATCCGGCCGGCACCGCCAGCGTCCGCCACCGCTCGTCGCCGTCGAAGACCGCCCCGTATTCCTTGTGGAACATGTCCGCTTCGACGCAGGCCCGCACGGTGTCCGCGATTTCGCGCGGCGCCGGCCAGATGTCCCGGAGCAGGACCGGCTGTCCGCTGTCGTCGGTGCCGAGCGGTTCACTGTCGATATCGGCATCGACGCGTCCCAGCAGGGCGAAGGCGACCACCAGCATCGGCGACATGAGATAGTTGGCCCGGACCTGCGGATGAATCCGCGCCTCGAAGTTCCGATTGCCCGACAGCACCGATGCGGTGACCAGCGCGTGCTCGTCGATCGCCCTGGCGACCGGTTCGGGCAACGGCCCGCTATTGCCGATGCACGTTGTGCATCCGTACCCCACGGTCTGGAAGCCGAGCGCATCGAGATCGCGATCGAGGCCGGCCCGCTTGAGGTAGTCGGTCACCACGCGCGATCCTGGCGCCATCGATGTCTTGACCCACGGCCGGGCGCGGAGTCCGCGCTGGCGCGCCTTTCGCGCCACGAGTCCGGCACCGACCATCACCGATGGGTTGGACGTGTTGGTGCAGGACGTGATGGCGGCGATCACCACGGACCCGTCATGAAGCTGGTGCACGTCGCCGCCGATTTCGACCGGATAGTCCTGGTCGACGCCGGGATTTTCACCGGCAACGGCGCCGCCTTCACCATTCCACCGCGTTACGGCGAACTCGGCCCGTTCGCGCCGTTCGGCCGGCACGGTCGACTGCATCAGTCCGGGAAGATTACGGGCGAAATCACGTTGGAGTCCGGTCAACGGCACCAGGTCCTGAGGTCGTCGCGGTCCGGCAACGCTGGGCACGACGGTGGTGAGATCGAGCTGCAGGGTCGCGTTGAAGGCCGGTTCGGCGGCGTCGGCCGTATGGAAGAGGCGCTGCGTTCGGCAGTAGGCCTCGACCAGCGCCACCTGCGCCGGTTCGCGACCGGTCTGTTCCAGGTAGCGCAGCGTCTGGACGTCCACGGGGAAGAACCCGCAGGTGGCCCCGTATTCCGGCGACATGTTGGCGATAGTGGCACGATCGGCGATCGGAAGTTGCTCCAGCCCCGGGCCGAAGAATTCGACGAACTTGTCGACCACGCCATGCGTGCGCAGCAGTTGCGTCACCGTGAGTACCAGATCGGTGGCGGTACACCCGGGCGCCAGTTCGCCGCTCAGCCGGACGCCGACGACCTGGGGGAGCAGCATGAAATACGGCTGCCCCAGCATTACCGCCTCGGCTTCGATACCGCCGACGCCCCAGCCCAGCACGCCGAGGGCGTTGATCATCGTGGTGTGCGAATCGGTGCCGACCAGGGTATCGGGGTACGCCGTCAGGCGGCCGTACTGCTCGCGCACCTGGATGCACGGCGACAGGTATTCGAGGTTGACCTGATGGACGATCCCGGTGCCGGGCGGCACCACGCGGAAATTCTCGAAGGCGCGCTGCGCGAACTTGAGCAGCTGGTAGCGCTCGGCGTTGCGGTCGAATTCCAGTGACACGTTGAGCCGGAACGCTTCGGCGGTTCCGTAGTGATCGACCTGGACCGAGTGGTCGATGACCAGGTCGCAGGGCACCGCCGGATTGATCCGAACGGGGTCGCCCCCGAGATCGGCCATCGCGTCGCGCATCGCGGCGAGATCCACCACGCACGGCACACCGGTGAAGTCCTGCAATACCACGCGCGCCGGCATGAAGGGGATTTCCGTCGACCCGGCCGCGGCCGGTGTCCATCCGGCGAGAGCCCGCACATGCGCGTCGGTCACGAAGCCGTGGTCGAGGTGGCGCAGCGCGTTCTCCAGGAGCACGCGAATCGAGAACGGCAATCGCTCGAGTCGCGCGAGCCCGGCCGCCTCGAGCGCGGCGAGCGGGTGCATCGTGGCATTGATGCTGCCGGATGCAAGCTGGGTCGTGGCGCGGATGGGGTCGGGCTTGGGCATGACGATCGGGGTCCGGGCTAAGATTCGATCATGGACCCGCAAGATAAGCGCGTGCCCCGGGCGATCCGCCGCGTTGATGAGGGCATCGAGATCGACTGGGGCGATGGCACTCCGCCGCGGCGTCATCGCGCCCGGGAGTTGCGGCTGGCATGTCCCTGCGCGGCATGCGTGGACGAGCTTTCCGGGCGCCGCGTGCTGGACCCGGGCGCCGTTCCGGACGACGTTGCGGTGGTGGGTCTGGAGCTGGTGGGCGCCTATGGACTGCGGGTGAGGTGGAGCGACGGGCATGCCACCGGAATTTTCACGTTCACGTGGCTCCGTCACGCCGGAGCCTGACCCCTTGGCCTCGGGGCCGCCGCTGGCTACCGTTACCCGTTCTTGACCGCCGCTACCGCGCAGTTCTTTCTCCGCACCGGGATCGCCGATGATCATCGGGTACCGCTGGTGGATCTGGATCTGGTGGGGCATCCTCGCTCTGGGCGTCGTCGGCCTGATCGGTGCGATTCATTGGGGGATCCAGACACATTGGCGCAATCTCGACGAAGTGCTTCGTGGCATCGGCACCGTCGCGGTGTCGGTCGGAATGTTGTTATTGCTGCACCACACCGGCGGCGGAGCGGGGCAGACGCTGTTGCTCGCGGCGCTGATTGCCTTCGTATTGGCGTTTGCCCTGGGACGGGAGCGGCGCACCGAGTCCGGTCCGCCGTCGCCGCCCCCGCCGCCGGACAAGTCACCACCCGCTCCATGATGGCCGCGCTCGCCCTGCTGCCCGGGCGACTGCGTCCGCGGCAGCGCGGTGCCGGCCTCGCGCTGGCACTTCTCGTCGTCGCGGGCCGCCCGGCCGCGGCCCAATCCGGCGGCGCCGGGACGGGGGGCGTGGCACAGCTCTA